>NZ_JBEXOS010000010.1:0-149628 GCF_040611655.1 Streptomyces sp. NPDC006552 | reverse complement strand
ATCACCGGGAAGTGGAACGCCATGTGGCATTCGTCGCCGCCCGAGGGGAAGTCCCCGAAGTAGTCGACGACGTCCTCGGGCCACTGGTTGGCCTCCGCGAGGATGACGACGTCCGGGTACTGCGCGTCGATCTCCTTGCGGACCCGCTTGAGGAACTGGTGCGTGGCCGGCAGGTTCTCGCAGTTGGTGCCCTCCTCGGCGTAGAGGTAGGGGACCGCGTCGAGGCGGAAGCCGTCGATGCCCAGGTCCAGCCAGAACCGCAGTGCGGCGAGGATCTCCTCCTGCACGGCCGGGTTCTCGTAGTTGAGGTCCGGCTGATGGGAGAAGAAGCGGTGCCAGAAGTACTGCTTGCGCACCGGGTCGAAGGTCCAGTTCGACGCCTCGGTGTCGACGAAGATGATCCGCGCGTCCTGGTACTGCTTGTCGTCGTCGGCCCAGACGTAGTAGTCGCCGTAGGGACCGTCCGGGTCGGAACGCGACTGCTGGAACCACTCGTGCTGGTCGCTCGTGTGGTTCATGACGAAGTCGATGATGACTCGCATGCCGCGCTGGTGCGCGGCGTCCACGAACTCCACGAAGTCCGCGAGGTCACCGAACTCCGGCAGCACCGAGGTGTAGTCGGAGACGTCGTAACCGCCGTCGCGCAACGGGGACTTGAAGAACGGCGGCAGCCAGAGGCAGTCGACGCCGAGCCATTGCAGGTAGTCCAGTTTCGCCGTGATGCCCTTGAGGTCACCGACGCCGTCCCCGTTGCTGTCCTGGAAGGAGCGGACGAGTACCTCGTAGAAGACGGCACGCTTGAACCAGTCAGGGTCCCGGTCCTTGGCCGGGGTGTCCTCGAAGGTGTCCGGGACGGGCTCATTCATGATCATGATGTGGGTGACCCTCCGAATTCCGGTTCCAGAGAATTCATCGCGGCGGGGACGGTCGCAGGACCGTGAGGAGGTGCGCGGGTTCCCGGCCCGGTTCCAGGCGCACGTAATTGGTCCTGCCCCAGTGGTGGACGGCTCCGGTCAGTTCGTCGCGGACCGGCACCGACTCGTGCCACGCGAGCCCCAGTTGCGGCATGTCCAATGAGACGGTGGCCTCCTGGGTGTGGTGCGGATCGAGGTTCACGACCACCAGCACCGTGTTCGACCCCGCGCGTTTCGAGTACACGATCACCTCGTCCTTGTCGGCGTGGTGGAAGTGCACATTGCGCAGCTCGCGCAGGGCCGGACTGCGGCGCCGGATCTCGTTCAGCCGGGTGAGCAGCGGGGCGATGGTGCGCCCCTCGCGCTGCGCCGACTCCCAGTCACGGGGGCGCAGTTCGTACTTCTCGGAGTGCAGGTACTCCTCGCTGCCGGGCCGCAGCGGAGCGTTCTCACAGAGTTCGTACCCACTGTAGACGCCCCAGGACGGGGAGAGCGTCGCGGCGAGGACCGCCCGCAGTTCGAAGGCGGGGCGGCCGCCGTGCTGGAGGAACTCGTGCAGGATGTCCGGGGTGTTGACGAAGAAGTTGGGCCGCATGGCGGCGGCCGACTCGCCCGCCAGCTCCGTCACGTACTCGGTGAGTTCGGTCTTGGTGTTGCGCCAGGTGAAGTACGTGTACGACTGCTGGAAGCCGACCTCGGCCAGGGTGCGCATCATCGCCGGGCGGGTGAACGCCTCCGCCAGGAAGATCACGTCCGGGTCGGTGCGGTTGATGTCCGCGATCACGTGCTCCCAGAACACCACCGGCTTGGTGTGCGGGTTGTCGACGCGGAAGATACGCACCCCGTGCGCCATCCAGTGGCGCAGCACCCGCGTCGTCTCGGCTATGAGACCCGGCATGTCCTGGTCGAAGGCGAGCGGATAGATGTCCTGGTACTTCTTGGGCGGGTTCTCCGCGTACGCGATCGAACCGTCGGGACGGTGGTGGAACCACTCCGGGTGCTTCTCCACCCAGGGGTGGTCCGGCGAGCACTGCAACGCGAAGTCGAGAGCGATCTCCAGGCCCAGGTCCCTGGCGGTGGCCACGAACGCGTCGAAGTCGTCGAGCGTGCCGAGATCGGGGTGGACCGCGTCGTGGCCGCCCTCGGCCGAACCGATCGCCCAGGGCACCCCCACATCGTGCGGGCCGGGCGAGAGGCTGTTGTCCGGGCCTTTGCGGAAGGTCGTGCCGATGGGGTGGATCGGCGGCAGGTAGACGACGTCGAAGCCCATCGCGGCGATGGCGGGAAGGCGGCGCGCGGCCGTCGCGAACGTGCCGCTGACCGGCGGCGCGCCCTCGGCCACCACCGCGCCCTCCGAGCGCGGGAAGAACTCGTACCACGACCCGAAGAGCGCGCGCTCGCGCTCCACCAGGAGCGGGAACGGCTCGGAGGCGGTGACCAGTTCGCGCACGGGGTGGCGGGAGAGGACCGCGTCGACGTCCGGCGTGAGGGCGGCGGCCAGCCGGGTGGCGGCCGGGTGCTCGGTGTCCCGGAGCGCGGCGGCGACCTGCAGAACCGTTTCACGCAGCGGCGCCGGCAGCCCCGCCGCGGCCCGCTCGTGGAGCGCCGCGCCCTCCTCCAGGACGAGTTCGGTGTCGATGCCCGCCGGAATCTTGATCCGGGCGGCGTGCCGCCAGGTGGCCACGGGGTCGCCCCATGCCTCCACGGTGAAGGTCCAGGCGCCGGGTGCGTCCGGGGTGACCTCGGCGCCCCAGCGGTCGGTGCCCGGGGCCAGTTCGCGCATCGGGGCCCACGGGCCCGGCGTCCCGTCCGGAGCCGTCAGGACCACGTTCGCGGCGACGGCGTCATGGCCTTCGCGGAAGACGGTGGCCGTGACCTGGAACGTCTCGCCGACGACCGCCTTGGCCGGGCGGCGCCCCCGGTCGACGACCGGACGGACGTCGCGGACCGGGATGCGGCCGAGGGTGACCTGGACCGGGGGCGGAGCCGCGGCCTTGCGCTGGGCCGGGGCCCTGCGCTGGGCGGGGGCCTTGCGGGCGGCGGGGGCCTTGCGGGCGGCCGGCGCCTTGCGCGCGGCCGGGACCGTGGGCGCCGCGGCGTTCTTGGCGGTGTCGGACGCGGCCCCCTTCTTGCGGGCGCGCGGTGGCGGGGGCACTTTCTCGGGGGCCGTGGATTCGCCGGACGGCGTCTGGTCCGAAGACGTCGAAGTAGGGCGCTGTGCGGGCATGACCGCTCCTGTCCGCGGAGATCGGGGGTGGCGGAGACACGTTCGGGGAGGGGGCCGTGCGCTGGTGCGCAAAGGTGTACCGGGGGAGCCTTCCACACTCTTCGGGCGGGCAACCCGGTCCTTTGTTAACTACTCGCGCGTAAGGGCCCGCACCGGTCCGGTCCCGTCCGAAGGAGCAGGACCGGCTCATGAACGCCCCTTTCGCACCAGGGTTGTTGGTCTGCGCCGGTCTGTCCGGCGAGCCGGGCCCGGGCGACGGACGGCCGACCGGGCAGGACGAGTCGGGTACCCCGGTTCGCGCCGCTTGCACGTCCGTTCGCCGGCCGGCCGCGAGGGCGCGGCGGGGGCGCGCCGGCGCGTGCGACGCTGGGACCATGTCGACCATTCACCGCACCACCCTCACGCCCACCAAGACCCAACTCCTCGCCCGCTGGCTGCCGGAGCAGCCCTGGTACCGGGGGACGGGCGCCGAGGAGCCCGTCAAGGCCGGCGGGTTCCGGCTCGACGACCCGGACGGCGAGGTCGGCATGGAGTTCATGGCCGTCACGGACACCTCGGGGGCGCACCCGGTGACGTACCACGTGCCCCTGGCCTACCGCGGCGCCCCGCTGGCGGACGCGCCCGCGGACGCGCTCATCGGCACCCTCACGCACGGCGTGCTCGGTGAGCGGTGGGTGTACGACGGGGCCCGGGACCCGCTGCTGCTCGCCCAGGTGACCGCGCTGCTCAAGGGCGAGGCGCCGGCACACGCGCAGAGCACGGACGGTGCGCTCGACCCGACGGTGCACGCCCGGCTCGACGCGGGCGCGGCCGGGGCGCCCGAGATCGTCCGGGTCCTGGAGCCCGGCGCCTCCGCGCCCGGCGCGGCGGGCGAGGTCACCGCCGAATGGCGCAGTGCGGACGGCAGCCTGGTGCGCGGCGTGTTCGTGCGGGTACCGGCGTAGGGACACCACCCGGCGGGGAGCACCGCAGGGGCGGGGCACGGCGCGGGGCCCGGGTGGCTCCGTGCGCCGTGGCCCGCCGCGCCGCCGCCCACTACCGTCGTCAACGACAGACACCACGGGACGTACGAGGGGGTGCGTCCCGCAGCGGCGCACCCGGCCGCGCCCCTGACCGACCGCCGACCGCCCCCGCTGCACGCGCGAAAGGGGAACTGTGAAGGCCATCCGTCGATTCACCGTCCGTCCGGTCCTGCCCGCACCACTGGCCCCGCTCCAGGAACTCGCCCGCAATCTGCGCTGGTCGTGGCAGCCCGGGACCCGCGACCTGTTCGCCGCCGTCGACCCGGAGCGCTGGGCCGCGTCCGACGGCGACCCCGTGCGGCTGCTCGGCAGCGTGCCGCCGGCCCGGTTCGCCGAGCTCGCCGCCGACGAGGACTTCCTCGCCCGGCTCCGCGAGACCGCCGACGAGCTGCACGGCTACCTGCACGACGACCGCTGGTACCAGACCCAGGACCCGGGGCACGAACTCCCGTCCGCCATCGCCTACTTCTCGCCGGAGTTCGGCATCACCGCGGCGCTGCCGCAGTACTCGGGCGGCCTCGGCATCCTCGCCGGCGACCACCTCAAGGCCGCCAGCGACCTCGGCGTCCCGCTGATCGGGGTGGGGCTGCTCTACCGGCACGGCTACTTCCGGCAGTCGCTCTCCCGCGACGGCTGGCAGCAGGAGACGTACCCCGTCATCGACCCGAACGAACTACCGCTGTCCCTGCTGCGCGAACCGGACGCCACCCCCGCGCACATCGCGCTCGCCCTGCCCGGCGGGCGCCGGCTGCTGGCCCGCGTCTGGGTGGCGCAGGTCGGCCGGGTGCCGCTGCTGCTGCTCGACTCCGACGTCGAGGGCAACGGCGCGCACGAACGCGAGGTGACCGACCGGCTGTACGGCGGCGGCAGCGAGCACCGGCTGCTCCAGGAGATGCTGCTCGGCATCGGCGGGGTCCGGGCCGTGCGCACGTACTGCCGGCTCACCGCGCATCCGGCCCCCGAGGTCTTCCACACGAACGAGGGCCACGCCGGCTTCCTCGGCGTGGAGCGCATCGCCGAACTCGGCGGCGCGGGGCTCGACTTCGACGCGGCCCTCGAAGCGGTCCGGGCCGGCACCGTCTTCACCACGCACACGCCCGTCCCGGCCGGCATCGACCGCTTCGACCGCGAACTGGTCGCCCGGCACTTCGGCGCCGGGGCCGAACTGCCCGCGCTCGACGTGGAGCGCATTCTCGGCCTCGGCATGGAGACGTACCCGGGCGGCGACCCGAACGTCTTCAACATGGCGGTCATGGGCCTGCGCCTCGCCCAGCGCGCCAACGGCGTCTCCACCCTGCACGGCGCGGTCAGCCGGGAGATGTTCTCGGGCCTGTGGCCGGGGTTCGACCCCGAGGAGGTGCCGATCACCTCCGTCACGAACGGGGTGCACGCGCCCACTTGGGTGGCGCCCGAGGTCTACCGGCTCGGCGCCCGCCAGATCGGCGGACGGCGCACCGAGGACGCCCTGTCGATCGGCGGCTCGGAGCGCTGGGACGCGGTCGGCTCCATTCCCGACCAGGACATCTGGCAGCTGCGGCGGGAGCTGCGCGGCCAGCTCGTCGACGAGGTGCGCGGGCGGCTGGCCGCGTCCTGGCGCCAGCGCGGCGCGGGGGCGGCCGAACTCGGCTGGATCGACGGGGTCCTGGACCCGGACGTCCTGACGATCGGCTTCGCCCGCCGCGTCCCCTCGTACAAGCGGCTCACGCTGATGCTGCGCGACCCGGACCGGCTGATGCGGCTGCTGCTCGACGAGGAGCGACCGGTGCAGATCGTGGTGGCGGGCAAGGCGCACCCCGCCGACGACGGCGGCAAGCGGCTCGTGCAGGAGCTGGTCCGCTTCACCGACGACCCGCGCGTGCGCCACCGCATCGTCTTCCTGCCCGACTACGGCATGGCGATGGCGCGCAAGCTCTACCCGGGCTGCGACATCTGGCTCAACAACCCGCTGCGGCCGCTGGAGGCGTGCGGCACGTCCGGGATGAAGGCGGCCCTGAACGGCTGCCTCAACCTCTCGGTCCTGGACGGCTGGTGGGACGAGTGGTTCGAACCGGACTTCGGCTGGGCGATCCCCACCGCCGACGGCACCGCCACCGACGAGCACCGCCGCGACGACCTGGAGGCGGCCGCGCTCTACGACCTCCTGGAGCGCCGGGTGGCTCCCCGCTTCTATGAGCAGGGGCCCCAGGGCCTGCCCGACCGGTGGATCGAGATGGTCCGCCAGACGCTCACCCACCTCGGCCCGAAGGTGCTGGCCGGCCGGATGGTGCGGGAGTACGTCGAGAAGCTGTACGCGCCCGCGGCCCGCGCCGACCGGGCGCTGGACGCGGACGCGGCCCGGGAGCTGGCGGAGTGGAAGGCGCGGGTCCGCGGCGCCTGGCCGGGCGTCGCCGTCGACCACGTCGAGGCGACGGCCGCCACGGCGGAGCTGGGCGCGACCCTCTCGCTCCACGTCCGGGTCGCCCTCGGCGAGCTGGTCCCCGACGACGTCGAGGTCCAGGCGGTGGCGGGCCGGGTCGACGCCGAGGACCGCATCGGGGAGGCGAGCACGGTCCCGCTGAAGCCGGTCGGCGGCCCCGACGAGCAGGGCCGCTGGTCCTACGAGGGCCCTCTCTCCCTGGACCGCACGGGCCCCTACGGCTACACGGTCCGCATCCTGCCCGCCCACCGCCTGCTGGCGTCGGCGGCGGAGGCGGGTTTGGTGACCGTGCCGTCGGAGGCGGTGGGGGAAGGGGCGGGGGTGTTGCTGCGGTGACCTGGCGGGCGCGGTCAGTCGAGGGCGAGCAGAACGATGCTCTCCGAGGCCGGGCGTGCCCTGTCATAACGGTCCTCCAGCCAGGCCAGGGAGGCGACGGCGGAGCGGAACTCCAGTGCCGGCGAGGGGGACCAGGGGGTGCCGCCGTCCGCGGCGAGCTCCGCTTCGGCGGCCAGGATCGCGAGAGCGAGCCTGGCCTGCCGGAACGTGCGGGCGTCGGGGCGGCGCCCACGGCGTAGCAGCGACACGGCGTACTCGTCGACGGCGCGGGCCTGCTCCGCGAGGAAGCGCTCTGCCGGGCCGCTCGGTACGGATTCCACCAGGTGCTGGGCGAACGGGCCGATGCGCTTGGCCGCCTGATGCGGCTCGGCGGTCCACTCGCGCGCAGGCCCGAGCGGCAGTTCGAAGGCGACCGTGTCCCGCTTGTCGGACTGGGTATGGTGCAGACGCGCGGAGTACCGGGATGCTGCGAGCGACAGGGACCTTCCCACACCGAGCGCGTACACGTCCCGGCGCAACGCCAGTATCCGCTTCCGCGCAGTCGCCGCGTCGGTATGGACATCGCTGCCGAGATCACCGGCGAGCGCCGTCTCCACGAGCTCCTGGTGCGGACGGCGCTGACGCCGCTTCTGGTCGGGCCCCGGAGCCGACAGCTGCCTCACCGTCTCCTGCACCCGATGCCAGACACCGCTCAGCGCCCGCGCGGCCTCGTCGTTTCCGGTCGCCGTCAACTTCCTGGGCAGCGAACCCAGTTCGCGCAGTACGTCCGCCTCCAGGAGCGTGATGAACAGGTTGCAGTCATCGAGATGCAGCTGACGGGCGTGTTTGGCCACGGCGTCGACCCGCGCGAGATCGTCCGTCACCCCCAGGGCGAAGTCCGTGTCGAGTGCGAGGCTCTGCCGGTGCACCGCGGTCAGCGTCTGTTCCAGATGCGCCCACTGCGCGCTGGGCGCCTGGTCGACGTCGGTCGTCAGCTGCACCACGAGCCGGATGGCCCGGCGCACGCGCATGACGAGCACCGCAGTGCGCATGCTCAGGGCGAGCGAGGGACCGGAGATGTCCGCTCCGATCCGGGCCTGGAGCTCGGTGGCCGTCAGCCGCCGTGGGTCGGCGCGGCCCGCACCGACCCACAGCGGATCGCGGCCGAGGCCGTCCGGCGGGTCCGCCGTCCAGACGTCGTACACCTGCTGGGTGTCCATCTCCGCCGCGTACGGCAGCCGGAACCGGGCCGGGCCGCCCACGGTCTCGTTCACCCAGTCGACGAACGCCACGGCGTCGTGCCGTCGCACGCCCGTGACCACGTCGTCCTTGCCGGGAACGTCTCCGCTGTCGGGACGCGCCGCCCCGTACCAGCCGCCGCGGTCACGCAGGAAGCGTGCGTACGTGCCGACATCGACCGGAGCGCAGAGCCGCCCGCCGCTGCCGGCTCGCTTGGTGCCCCGCAGCCGCCGCAGCAGGAAGACACCGTCGACCAGTCTGCGGTGCTCGTCGTCCAACCGGGCGTCCGCGGGCGCGTCCAGCAGCCGCTCCAGACGGGCCCGGAGCTCCGGATCCAGCTCGTTCCCCTCCTCGGCGCACTCGAAGGCCAGCGCGAGCGCGGACACACTGCCCGCGCGTAGTCCCGCCTCTACCAAGGGACCGACATCGGCTCCGGCCGCGTAGAGAAGGGTGCACTCGCGCCACCAGTCGTCCTCCACGGCGGCCACCAGGGTGTCGACCAGTCCCTTCTCGCGCACGTGCTCGGCGGCGAGGTACTCCTGGATGGTGAGGTGGGCGAAGCCGTACAGGCCTTTCTCGCGCTCCACCAGCAGACCGTTCGCACTGACGTCGTCGAGGAACGCCTCCGCCGTGAGGTGCGCGGAGACACGCGGTAGGACCTGCCTCAAAGCCCGTTCGCACTGGCTCCGGGTATGCGTGGCGGTGCGCGCGGTCATCATCACGAACGCCAGCTCCCGCAGGACCGTCTCCTTCTGCGCCCCGCGTGGTTGCACCATGAGCTGTTTGGCGTCGTGCCGCCGCCACAGCATCACCTGGCAGATCTCCCGGTACAGATCGGCTCGGCTGCCGGGCAGCGCACCCCGGTAGCGGTGGACGTTGGCGATCATGGTGAGGAGGAGCGGGTTCACGGTCAGGTCGTACAGGTCCGGATTGGCCCGCAGCCGTCTCAGCAGATCCGCGGCCTGCTCCTCGGCCCGTGACGTGGCGTCCTCCGCGCCCTCGGGGCTCGCGTGCCGCTCGACCGCCAGATACCAGCTATGGATGAACCGTGCCATCTGGTCATCGGTGAACTGCCGGGTCTGCAGCACGGTGGCGCCTTCCACCGGTGCGCTCAGGTAACCGCGGGGCCGGGACGTGATGATGTAGTCGTTGCCGGGATAGTCCTTGATCTGCCGCTCGACCCAGTTGACGACGATGCGCCGGGCCAGCAGGTCCGCGACCTCGTCCAGGCCGTCCAGCAGGATGAGGCACTCCCCGGCCTCGAGGCGTTCCTCGAACCAGCCCACCGGCTCGTCCTGCGCGTACCGGCCGAGGCCCGAGCGGATCACATCGGCCAGCGAGAGCCGGCTGTCAGCCGTGAGGTCGTCGGCGACACTGCGCAGGTACAGCAGCACGGGAACGCTTCGGGTGCGTCGTTCCTTCGCCAGGCAGGCCTGGCGGGCCGTGTGCCGCAGGAGCGTGGTCTTCCCGGTTCCGGGAGCGCCTACGACGGCGAGCACACGCCCCTGTTCCCCATCGAGGAAGTCGGTGATCGAGCGACGCTCGTCCGTGGGGTTGTCGCTGAGCACGTCCTCGGGAATCTGCCCCGGAGCCCGGAAAGCGAGGCTCACGTTCACGTAGACCGCGTCGAGCTCGGGCGCGTAGTGCCCGATGGTCGCCAGCCCCTTCTGATCCATGACCCGCAGGCTCAGCGCCAGGTACTGCCTGTAGACGCGTCCGAAGGAGCTGATGCGGCGGCTGAGCGCGCCATCGGCACTGTCCAGCCATCGTCCGCGGCGCATCGCGACGAGGTCTCGGACGAATCCGCCCACGAACCGCCCCGCGACGAGGACCAGCGCGTACAGGAGGAAGAGGAGAGTGGCCACCACATAGTGCTCGCGGACGAGATCGTGGAAGAGGCCGGTCAGGGCGGACGGCGGTACGAGGAGAGCGCCGAGCCGACCGAGCTTGGGCAGCAATGCCGCCCCGGACGCTGCCTCTTTGCGCTCCGCTTCCGCAGTCATGAGCCAATTATCGTGCAGGCAGGGGGCGTTGGGACGGCAGAAGCGGCAATCGCGACGGAGTCAGGGGCGCACGGGGACGATGTCCCGTACGCCCCTGACGCGAAGCGGTGTCCGGCTACTTGACGTTCACGCCCGCCCAGGCCGCGCCCACGGCCTTGTACTCGGCCGAGGTCGCGCCGTACAGGGCCTTCGCCGCGTTCAGCGTGCCGGTGCGCGCCGCCGCGTAGTTGGTGTTCGACGTGAAGTACGTCGTCAGCGCCTTGAACCAGATCTGCTCGGCCTTGGTCCGGCCGATCCCGGTGACGGTGGACCCGTTCGACGTGGGGGAGTCGTAGGCGACGCCGTTGATCGTCTTCTTTCCGCTGCCCTCGCTGAGCAGGTAGAAGAAGTGGTTGGCGATGCCGGAGGAGTAGTGCACGTCGACGTTGCCCGCGCCGGACTTCCAGGCGTCGAGCGAGGCGCCGTCCTTGCTGGGCTTGTCCATGTAGCGCAGCGGGGTGCCGTCGCCGTTGATGTCGATCTTCTCGCCGATGAGGTAGTCGCCGACGTCCTTGCTGTTCTTCGCGTAGAACTCGACCGAGGTGCCGAAGATGTCGGAGGTGGCCTCGTTCAGGCCGCCGGACTCACCGCTGTAGACGAGGCCCGCTGTCGCCGAGGTGACGCCGTGGCTCATCTCGTGCGCGGCCACGTCGAGCGCGGTGAGGGGGTTCTTGTTGCCCTCGCCGTCGCCGTAGGTCATGCAGAAGCAGCTGTCGTCCCAGAACGCGTTGACGTAGGCGTTGCCGTAGTGGACGCGGGAGTAGGCACCCTTGCCGTCGCCGTTGATGCCGCTGCGGCCGTGCACGTTCTTGTAGTAGTCCCAGGTCTCCTGGGCGCCGTAGGCGGCGTCGACACCGGCGGTCGCGGGGTCGCTCGTGGTGCCGTTGCCCCACTTGTCGTCGGCGTCGGTGAACAGCGTGCCCTTGCCGGACGAGCCGTTCTTGAGGTTGTACGTGGAGTGGCCGCCGCGCGTCGGGTCCGTGAGGGCGTAGGACGAGCCGGACTTGGTGGTGCCGATCTGCACGCTGCCGCTGTACTCGGACTCGCCGGCGCCGGTGTGGATCGCGTCGTACTCGAAGATCTTCTTGCCGGTCGCCGCGTCGGTGATGACGTGCAGCTTGCTCGGCGTGCCGTCCTTCTGCGTGCCGGTGACGACCTTCTCGTAGGCGAGTCTCGGCGTGCCGGTCGCGGCCCACACGACCTTGCGGGCGCCGGACGGGGCGGCCTTGAGGGAGGCGCCGGTGGTGGCCACGTCGATCGACTTGGCGGTGGCGCGGGTGACGCCCTCGCGGCTGCCGGACTTCGTCTCGTGCACGACCAGGTCGCCGCCGAGGACGGGCAGGCCGTCGTAGGTCCGCTCGTAGCGGGTGTGGGTCGCGCCGTCGCGGTCCTTGACCACGTCGCGCACGACGAGCTTCTCCTTGGCGCCGAGCTTCAGCTCCTTGGCGGTCGCCGACGCCTGGGCGCTCGCGTCCTTGACCAGGTCCGCGTGGACCGTGGCGCTCAGGTTCAGCGGGGTGGCGGCGGGGACGCCGGCCTCGGCGGAGGCGCCGGTGGCGGTGAAGGCTCCGGCGACCAGGGAGCCGGCGGCGACGGCCGTGGCGAGCGCGAGGGAGGTACGACGGGATATGTGGGAGGTCACGAAGAAAGCTCCTTGATGGTGGGGGGAGTGAGCTTTGCCGTGCGGGTGGTGCGGGTGGTACGCGTGCGGTGGTGCGTGCCGTACGGGGTCAGTGGGGCCGTACGGGGTGTGCGTGCCGTGCGGGAAACTCTGGCAGTTGAGGACCGGAGATGTCATGTACGTGATCGCAGGTTGGCCGGAATTCGTTCGTTGAGCGAAAACTGACGCACGTATTGCGAACGGGCGGTGACATCTCGCCACGTGAACGGGCGCGCCGTCCCGGGAAGTCGAACCACCGGGGCGACGCGCCCAGACCTGCGAAGAAGCGGCCTGTGGAGCCGGAACCGCTTACGGGAACGTCAGCTTGAAGCTGTTGATGTAGCCGACGTCCTGCGGACCGAGGTCCTTGGCCTGAAGCTTCCAGACACCGTTGGCGTTCTCCGTGGAGGCGTTCACCGTGTACGTGGTCTGGATGTTGGGGGTCGGGTCGTACGCGGAGGAGTGCAGCCGGTACGCCTTCCCGCTCGGGCCGATCAGGTCCACCTGGAGGTCACCGCTCCACGTGTGCACGATGTCGACGCCGACCTGCAGCGTGGACGGGGCCTTGCCGGAGATGCCGGTCACCGTGACCGACGAACTGACGGCCGCGCCGGGCGAGTCGGGGATGTTGACGTTCGTGTCGTTGGTGAACGTCTTGCCGGTGCCCGGGTCGCCGCCGCCGGAGCGGGCGCCGACGTTGATCGCGGCGAACGCGTCCTGGACCGCCTTGTACTCGGTGGACGTCGTCCCGTACAGCTCGCCCGCCGCCGCCAGGGCGCCGGTACGCGCGTTCGCGTAGTTGGTGGTCGAGGTGAACTTCGTGGTCAGCGCCTTGAACCAGATCAGCGCGGCCTTGTCGCGGCCGATGCCGGTGACGGGCAGGCCGTCGGAGGTCGGGGAGTTGTAGCTCGTCCCGTTGACGACCTTCGCGCCGCTGCCCTCGCTGAGCAGGTAGAAGAAGTGGTTGGCCGGGCCGGACGAGTAGTGCACGTCGACGCTGCCTATCCCGGAGTACCAGGAGTCCTTCGACGCGCCGTCCTTGCTCGGCTTGTCCATGTAGCGCAGCGGGGTGCCGTCGCCGTTGATGTTGATCTTCTCGCCGACCAGGTAGTCACCCGGGTCGGACGGGTTGTTGGCGTAGAACTCGACCGCCGCGGCGAAGATGTCGGAGGTCGCCTCGTTCAGGCCGCCCGACTCACCGCTGTAGTTGAGGCCCGCGGTGTTCGAGGTGACGCCGTGCGTCATCTCGTGCGCGGCCACGTCGATCGAGGTGAGCGGGTGCGTGTTGCTGGTGCCGTCGCCGTACGTCATGCAGAAGCAGCTGTCGTCCCAGAACGCGTTGACGTAGTTGTTGCTGTAGTGCACCCGGCTGTACGCCCCGACACCGTCCCCGCGGATGCCGGTGCGGCCGTGCACGTTCTTGTAGTAGTCCCAGGTCAGCGCGGCGCCGTAGTGCGCGTCGGCGGCGGCGGTCTCGGCGTTGCTCGCGCTGCCGTTGCCCCACACGTCGTCCGGGCCGGAGAAGAGGGTGCCCGTCCCCGAGGAGCCGTGGTTGAGGTTGTACGTCTTGTGGCCGCCGCGCCCGGTGTCGTTGAGGGTGTACGACGAACCGGACTGGGCGGTGCCGAGGGTGACGGTGCCGCTGTACTGGGTGTTGCCGGTGCCGGTCTCGATCCCCTGCCACTCGTGCAGCTTCTTGCCGGTGGCGGCGTCCGTGATGACGTGCAGCTGGTTGGGCGTGCCGTCCTCCTGGAGGCCGCCGACCACGGTCTCGTACGCGAGGGTCGGCTGACCCTTGGCCGCGCCCTGGCCCAGCCAGATCACCTTGCGCGGGGCGCGGTCGGCCTCGGTCTTCTTCGAACCGTCGGCCTTGGCGAGCGTCACGGCCTGCGCCTCGGCGGCGGCCGGCTTCACACCGGCCGTCGTCCGCACGCCCTTGAGCTGCGCCTTGGACGCCTTGGTGACGCCCTCCTGGGCGCCGGACTTCGCCGTGTCGACGATCAGGTCACCGCCGAGGACGGGCAGTCCGGCGTAGGTGCGCTCGTACCGGGTGTGCGTCGTGCCGTCCTTGTCCTGCAGCACGTCCCGGACGACGAGCTTCTCCTGGGTGCCCAGGCCGAGCCGCTTCGCGGTGTCGGCCTTCGCCTTCGTGGTGTTCGCCGTGCGCAGCAGTTCGGCGCGTTTGGCCGGCGAGAGCTTGGCGGGCAGGGCGCCCGGGTCGGCGCCGCGGGTGGCGTTCGCCGTGATGGCGGAGGCGGCCTGGGCCGTGTCCGCGCCGGCGCCGGCGGCGGCCGGACCCGACTGGAACGCCACGGCGAGCAGGGCGGTGACGGCGCCGACGGCCGCGGCGGCGGTGGCCCGGCGTCTGTGGGAGGTGGAGGTGCTTCTCAACGCTGACTCCTTCTGCGCGGCCGCAGTGGTGTGCGGCCAGTGGGGACCGGGCGGCGGGTGGCCGGCCGGGCGAAACGCAGTACAGGCAGTGCGGAAACGTGCGGGTGGAACGGTGAACTCGGCCTGTCCGCACTCGGGCTGTGGGGCAGCTGTGCGGTGGCCGTTGGGAAGAGTGGCAGCAGAGAGCGGGTGCTGTCAGGAGCGCGTCAACAGGTTGGCCGGATTTGGTTCGGTGCGCGGGGGAGCGTGTTCGATATGCGGCGCGGGTCGGACTTGGTGCGGCTTGGCTTCGGCGGGGGTTTGTTCGTGTGTAGGGAGTGTGTGCGAGGGGGCTGGGTTGCGTGAGGGGGTGGCTGGAATGCGCCGGGGGTCTCGACCCGGTGACCCGCGGCTCTTCTGGGGGCGGTGTTCCGACCCGGGGCGGCGGGACGCGGGCTGGGTTTGCGTGTCCGCGCAGGGTGGGGTGAGCGGTCCTCGGCTCGCGGCGGGTTCGTGTCGCCGCTCGGGGGAGGGCGGGCGGCGGGCTCCGGGCGAGGGGGTGGCACGATCCGGGTGGGTGCCCGTCCAGGGCAGCGGGGTGCGGGCCGCTGCTCGGGGGAGGGCGGGCTCCGGGTAGCGAGGTGCGGCCCGTGGCCCCAACTGGCCGCGGCGTGCCACGATCCCGGCCGATGGGCTCGGCGGCGAGTGGTCGTCATGCGGTGCGGGGTGTCGTCGTCCGGCGTTGGGTTCGGCGGTGGGTGGTTGTTGTCCGGTGCGCCGTGCCACGATCCGGGCGATGGGCTCGGCGCCCGGCTGTCATCCGTTACGCGGTGGCGGGATCCGGCCCACGGGGTCAGCAGCGGGCGGCGGGGTCCCGGTTCGGCCCCTAGTCGTCGGCCGGGGCTGGGCCGACCAGGCTCTCCCGCCACGCTCGGTGCAGGTCCGCGAAGTGGCCCGTGGCTGCGATCAGGGTGGACGGGGGGCCGTCCTCCACCACCCGGCCGTGTTCCATCACCAGGACACGGTCCGCGATCTCCACCGTGGAGAGGCGGTGCGCGATCACCACCGCGGTGCGCCCGCGCAGCACCGTACGCATCGCCCGCTGCACCGCCCGCTCCCCGGGCACGTCCAGCGAACTGGTCGCCTCGTCGAGGATGAGCACCGCCGGATCCGCCAGCAGGGCCCGGGCGAACCCCACCAACTGGCGCTGGCCCGCCGAGATGCGCCCGCCGCGCTTGCGCACATCCGTGTCGTACCCGTCGGGCAGCGCGGTGATGAACCCGTGCGCGCCGATCGCCTTCGCCGCGGCCTCGATCTCCGCGCGGCTCGCCTCCGGGCGCCCGATCGCGATGTTCTCGGCGACCGTCCCGGAGAACAGGAACGCCTCCTGCGTGACCATCACCACCGCGCGCCGCAACTCCGCGTGGGGCAGCTCCCGCAGATCGACCCCGTCGAGCAGCACCCGCCCGTGCGAGGGGTCGTAGAACCGGGCCAGCAGCTTCGCCAGCGTGGACTTGCCCGCGCCCGTGGAGCCGACGACGGCCACCGTCTGCCCGGCCGGCAGCCGCAGGTCGAAGCGGGGCAGCACCTCGCCGCCGGTGCGGTAGCCGAAGGAGACGTCGGCGAAGTGCACGTCGCGCCCCGGCCGGCCGTCGCGCGGCGCGGGCAGCTCCCGCGGGGCAGCCGGCTCGGGCACCGACGGCGTCTGTTCCAGCAGACCCGCGATCTTCTTCAGGGACGCGGCCGCGGATTCGTAGGAGTTGAGGAACATCGCGAGCCGGTCGATGGGGTCGTACAGGCGGCGGACGAAGAGGACCGCGGCCGCCAGCACGCCGAGCGCGAGGGTGCCGGCCGCGACCCGGTAGGCGCCCCACAGGACCATGCCCGCGACCGCCGTGTTCGCCAGCAGCCGCGAGCCCACGACGTAGCGCGCCATCTCCAGCATGGCCGTGCCGTTGGCCCGCTCGTGGCGGCGGTTCAGCACGGCGAAGTGCGCGTCGTTGGCCCGCTCGCGGCGGAACGCGCGCACCGGCCGGATCCCGTTGACCGTCTCGACGAACTTCACGATGACGGCCGCGATCGCCGACGACCGCTCGCCGTACGCCCGCGCCGCCCGCCGCCGGTAGAGCCGGATCAGCACGGCCAGCGGGACGAAGGAGAGCGCGGCGACCGCCCCGATGCCCAGGTCGAGCCAGAGCAGCATCGCCGTGATGTAGAGCGCGGCCAGGATGACGTTGACCAGCTCTTGCAGGCCCTCCGCGAGCAGTTCGCGCAGCGCCTCGACGTCCGTCGTGGCCCGCGAGATGACCCGGCCCGAGGTGTAGCGGTCGTGGAAGTCGACGCTCAGCGCCTGCGCGTGCCCGAAGATCCGGCCGCGCAGATCGAGCAGCACGTTCTGGCTGACGCGCGCGGAGAAATGGATGTACGCGTACTGGAAGGCGGCCGAGCAGCAGGCGGTGAGCGCGAACCCGGCGCCGACCGCGATCAGCGGGCCGCGGTCGTGCGCCCGGAACGCGGGCACCGCGCTGTCGATGGCGTACGCGACGATCAGCGGCCCGGACTGCACGGCCGCCTGCTGGAGCAGGAGCGCGAGGACCGTCAGCCACGCCGTGCGCCGGTAGGGCGCGAGCAGCGAGCGCAGCAGCAGCCCCGTCGCGCCCTTGGACGTGGGCAGGTCGTCCTGGTCGAACGGGTCGCCGGGGGAGGGCGGCCGGACGGACTCGGCGGGCGCGTCCGGTTCGGCCTGCGGCCCGCTCCGCGCGGTGTCGGCGGTGTCGGCGGTGGTCGTCATCGCTGCGTCGCCTCTTCGGTGTCGGCGGCCGGGTCCCCGGACATCAGATGGCGGTACTCCGCGCTCGTGCGCAGCAGTTCCTGGTGGGTGCCGACGGCGCTGACGCGCCCCTCGGAGAGCAGCGCGACCCGGTCGGCGAGCAGCACCGTGGACGGGCGGTGTGCGACGACGAGGGCGGTGCTGTCCGCGAGCACCCGGCGCAGCGCGGCCTCGACCGCGGCCTCGGTGTGCACGTCGAGCGCGGACAGCGGGTCGTCCAGGATCAGATAGCGCGGCGCCCCGACCACGGAACGGGCGAGCGCGAGCCGCTGGCGCTGACCGCCCGACAGGCTCAGCCCCTGCTCGCCGACCTGCGTGTCCACGCCGTCGGGCAGTCGCCGCACGAAGTCGGCCTGCGCCACCGCGAGCGCCCGCTCCACCTGCTCGGGCGTGCCGTCGACCGCCCCCATCAGCACGTTCTCCGCGACCGACGCGGAGAAGAGCGTGGGCTCCTCGAAGGCCACCGACACCAGCGTGCGCAGCTCCTCGCGCGGGAAGGTCGTGATGTCCCGCCCGTCGAGCGTGATGCGCCCCGCCGTGGCGTCGTACAGCCGGGGCACCAGCGCCGTCAGCGTGGTCTTGCCGCTGCCGGTCGCCCCGACCAGGGCCATGGTCTCGCCGGAGCGGACGTGCAGGTCGATGTGGCGCAGCGTCGGCGCGGAGTCCCCGGCGGCGTCCGGGTAGCGGAAGGCGACCCCCTCGAACCGCAGCCCGTCCCCGCCCGGTCCGGCGGTGGCCGGCCGCACCCGCGGGTCCTCCTGCCCGGCGTCCATCACCTCGAAGTAGCGCCGGGTGGCCGTCGCCGCCTCCTGGCTCATCGCGAGCAGGAAACCGATGGACTCGATGGGCCAGCGCAGCGCGAGCGCCGTCGACAGGAACGCGACCAGGGTGCCCGCGGAGAGCGCCCCGTCGGCGACCTGCACCGTGCCCATGACCAGCGCCGCGCCGAGCGCCACCTCGGGCAGCAGCGTGATCACCCCGAGGATGCCCGCGAGCAGCCGGGCCTTGGTCAGCTCGGTGCCGCGCAGGGTGCGCGACAGGTCGTGGAAGGCGCGGGCCTGACTGCGGTGGCGCCCGAACCCCTTGATGATCCGGATGCCGAGCACGGACTCCTCGACGACCGTCGTCAGATCGCCGACCTGGTCCTGGGCGCGACGCGACGCCCGCGCGTACCCGTGCTCGAACCGGTAGCAGACCGCGATCAGCGGCACCGCCGGCGCCACCAGCACCAGACCGAGCGTCCAGTCCTGCGCCAGGAGCAGGGCGAGCCCGGCGCAGATCGTCACCCCGTTCACGATCAGGAACGTCAGCGGGAAGGCGAGGAACATCCGCACGACCATCAGGTCCGTGGTGGCGCGGGAGAGCAGCTGCCCCGAGGCCCACCGGTCGTGGAAGGAGACGGGCAGCCGCTGGAGGTGGCGGTACAGATCGGCCCGCATCGCCGCCTCGACCCCGGCGAGGGGCCGCGCGATGAGCCACCGCCGCAGCCCGAACAGCAGCGCCTCCACGACGCCGAGCGCGAGCAGCACCCCGGCGCCGAGCCAGACCCCGCCCGGGTCCCGGTGGGTGACCGGCCCGTCCACGATCCACTTCAGCACCAGCGGGAAGAGCAGCCCCAGGCACGAGGCGAGCACGGCCACCGTCGCGGCGCCCGCCCAGCGCGCCCGCACCGGCCGCACGTACGGGTACAACCGCAGCAGCGTCCGCGCCGCCGACTGCCGTACAGGCGCCGCGTGTTGTTCCGCCTCGTCGATCCGTCCGGGGTCCGTGGTAGCTGCATCCGTAGTCGCCATCAGGAGGGAGACTACGGTTCGGCACTGACAACGCCCAGTGGGTTTTCCGGCGCCCGCGGCCCGGGGTCGTAGCGCCGGTCAACCGATCGGATGATGCGCCTTCGAGCGCGATGGCCGATGCCCGGGGCGCCCCCGCCGGGTGACGCTGGAGCCATGACCACCACCAGTGCACCGCTCATCGAGGTCACCGGGCTGCGCAAGTCGTACGCCGGGCGGGCCGTCGTCGACGGGATCTCCTTCACCGTGGAGGAAGGCGAGATCTTCGGCATCCTCGGACCCAACGGGGCCGGGAAGACCACCACCGTGGAGTGCGTCGAGGGGCTGCGCCTGCCCGACGAGGGACAGGTGCGCGTGGCCGGTCTCGACCCGGTCCGCGACCACGATGCGGTCACCCGCATCCTCGGCGCCCAGCTCCAGGAGAGCGAGGTCCAGGCGAAGCTGACCGTGCGCGAGGCGCTGGAGCTGTACTCCTCCTTCTACCCGGACCCGCTCGACTGGCGGCCGCTGGCGCGGCGGCTGCGCCTCGACGAGAAGCTGACCACCCGCTTCGCCAAGCTCAGCGGCGGCCAGAAACAGCGCCTGTTCATCGCGCTCGCCCTCGTCGGCAACCCGCGCGTGGTCGTCCTGGACGAACTGACCACCGGGCTCGACCCGCGCGCCCGCCGCGACACCTGGCAGCTCATCGAGGACGTGCGCGACAGCGGCGTCACCGTCCTGCTCGTCACGCACTTCATGGAGGAGGCGCAGCGGCTGTGCGACCGCATCGCCGTCATCGACCAGGGCCGCGTCGCCGCCCTCGACACCCCGGCCGGGCTGATCAGCCGGGCCGCCGGGGCGACCGTCATCTCCTTCACGCCGTCCGCGCCGCTCGACGCGCGGGAACTGGCCGCGCTCCCCGGCCTCGCGAGCGTCGAGCACCGGGACGGCCGCACGACCCTGACCGGCGGCGACGAGACCGTCAACGCCGTCATCACGCTGCTCGCCCGGCACCACATCACCGCCCACCAACTCCGCGTCGTCGACGCCACCCTGGACGACGCCTTCCTCGACCTGACAGGAGCCGGCCGGTCATGAGCGCCCTCACCACCACCCCCGCACCCCGGCCCGGCGCGCACGCGGCCGTGCTGAAGAGCGAGTTCCGGCTGTTCCTGCGCGAGCCCGGCTCCCTCTTCGGTATCGCCGTCTTCCCGCCCGTGCTGCTGGTGATCCTCGGCTCCATCCCCGCGTTCCGCGAGGCCGGCTCGGGCCCGGACGGCCTGCGCCTGATCGACGCGTACGTCCCCGTCACCGTGCTGCTCCCGCTGATCGTGGCCGGACTCCAGGCGATGGCGCCGGTCATCGCCGGATACCGGGAGCGCGGCATCCTGCGCCGTATGTCGGCCACGCCGGTGCGGCCGCCCGCGCTGCTCGGCGCGCAGATGGCCATCCACGGCGTCGCCGCCCTGCTCTCCGCGCTGCTCTCGCTCGCCATCGGCCGGCTCGCCTTCGCGGTGCGGCTGCCGCCGCAGGCGTTCGGCTACCTGCTCGCGCTGGTGCTCTCGGTCGTCGTCGCGCTCTCGCTCGGCGCGCTGGTCGCGGCCCGGGCCCGCACCCAGAAGGTCGCCGGTGCCATCGGCTCGGCCGTCTTCTTCCCCAGCATGTTCTGCGCCGGGGTGTGGCTGCCGGTGCAGTCGATGCCGGACACGCTCGCCCGGGTCATCGAGTGCACGCCCTTCGGCGCCGCGTCCCAGGCCCTGGCCGAGGCGGCGGCGGGGAGCTGGCCGGGCTGGTCCCACCTCCTCGTCCTTCTCGCGTGGGCCGCCGTCCTGTCCGGCGCCGCGGCGCGCTGGTTCCGCTGGGAGTGACGCGATGACGGACGGTGCAGCCGTGCAGACTGAGCCCATGACGACAAGGACGGAGCGGGGCACCGCCGCCGCGGAGGCGGCCAGGAAGGTCGAGGAGCGCTGGGCCAACTTCCACCGCTACGGCCCCTGGGGCCTGCTCGGTGTCGGCATCGGCCTGTCCGCCGCCACGGCCGACGTCACCGGCATGGACCGCACCGACTGGTACGTCTTCGTCCCGCTCTCCGCCGCCGCGGTCGTCCTCCAGCTGTGGTGGGGCCGGGCGATGCGCACCAGGCCGGGCCCGACCCGCGCGGGCGCCTGCTACTACTGGATCCGCTGGGCGCTCTCCTTCGTCGGCTCCCTCATCAACCCGTTCTACGTCTTCTACGCGGCCTGCGGCTACTTCGACTCCGAGCGGCTGCTCTCCCGGCGGCAGGTCAGGCCCGGGGTCTTCGCGGCCGTCGTCGTCGTGGCCGGCTCCCAGTCCGGCGGGCTGCCACCGGAGAACGCGGCGGGCTGGGCCCTGTTCGGCGGACTGCTGGCGGTCAACTCCGTCCTCGTCGGGTTCATGGGCCAGATCAACCACAAGGAGCAGGAGCAGGCCCGGGTCCAGATCGAGACCATCGGCGAGCTGGAGCGCACCAACGCCGCGCTCCAGCAGGCCATGGACGAGAACGCGCAACTTCACGCCCAACTCCTCGTCCAGGCACGGGAGGCCGGCGTCGCCGACGAACGCCGCCGGCTCGCCGCCGAGATCCACGACACCATCGCGCAGGGCCTGACCGGGATTATCGCCCAGCTCCAGGTCGTCGCGAACGCCCCCACCCTGGCGGTCGCCCGCGAGCACCTCGACCGGGCCTCGGCGCTCGCCCGGCACAGCCTCGGCGAGGCCCGCCGCTCCGTGCACAACCTCTCGCCCGCCGCCCTCGCCGACGCCACCCTGGCCGAGGCGCTGAAGAAGACCGTCGCCGAATGGGCCGGGCGCACGGGGGTGCGCGCCGAGTTCACCCTCACCGGCACCGCCGAGCCGCTCCACGACGAGATCGAGGCGAGCCTGCTGCGCATCGCGGAGGAGGCCTTGTCGAACGCGGCCCGGCACGCGCACGCGACCCGGCTCGGCGTCACCCTCTCCTTCATGGCGGGCGAGGTCACCCTCGACGTGCGCGACGACGGCCGCGGCTTCGACCCGATCGCCCTGCCCGCCCGCACCGGCACCGCGGGGTTCGGCCTCGACGGCATGCGGGCCCGCGCCGAACGCCTCGCGGGCGACGTCACCATCGAGTCGGAGCCGGGCGGCGGCACGGCGATCTCGGTTCGCGTACCGTTGGTCCGCCATGACGACTGACCCCGCGACGCCCGCCCCCATCACGCTCCTGATCGTCGACGACCACCCCGTCGTCCGCGACGGCCTGCGCGGCATGTTCGACTCCGCCGACGGTTTCACGGTCCTCGGCGAGGCGGCGAACGGCGTCGAGGGAGTCGCCCGCACCGCCGAACTCGACCCGGACGTCGTCCTGATGGACCTGCGCATGCCCGGCGGAAACGGGGTCGACGCGATCAAGGAGCTGACCCGCCGCGGTGCCCGCGCCCGCGTCCTGGTCCTGACCACGTACGACACCGACTCGGACACGCTGCCCGCGATCGAGGCGGGCGCCACCGGCTACCTCCTCAAGGACGCCCCGCGCGAGGAGCTGTTCACCGCCGTGCGCGCCGCCGCCGGGGGCCGTACCGTCCTCTCCCCGGCGGTCGCCTCCCGCCTGGTCACCGCGGTGCGCACCCCCGCCGCCCCCGCCGACGCGACCCTCTCGGCCCGCGAACGCGAGGTCCTCGTCCTGGTCGCCCGGGGCACCTCGAACAAGGAGATCGCCCGCGAGCTGTTCATCAGCGAGGCGACGGTGAAGACCCACCTCACACACGTCTACGCCAAGCTCGGCGTCAAGGACCGCGCGGCCGCGGTGGCGGCGGCGTACGACCGCAAGATCCTCGGCTAGTCCCGGCCCCTAACGGATCTGCTCCGGCGTCACGGTCACCCACCGCTTGTCGGCGGTGACCTTCTGCCCCAGCTCCTTCTGCCGCCGCACACCGTCCGCCTTCATGGCGGTCAGCTCCTTCATGGAGCTGTCCTTGCGGTTCACCCACACCCGGACCCCGCCGCGCGCCACGTCCACCGACCGGAACAGCATCGGCCCGTCGCTCCTGGGCGTGTCCCCGGCGGCGAGCACCGGCTTCTTCCAGGCGTCGATGTACGTGCTGATCGCGGCGGGCTTGCCCTCGTACCAGGTGGCGGGCGCCCACAATGTGGACGTCAACTCCCGGTCCGCCAGCGCCTTCTGGTCGAACGTCCCGGCCGCGATCTCCTTGCGGGAGCTGGTCACCGCCCCCGTCCGCCGGTCCTTCAGCAGGGCGGCGACGCCGAGCACGTTCTCCGGCTTCACGTCATAGCCGTACTTCGGATCGGCGAGCACCATCCGTACGAGGTCCTCGCTCGCGGCGCTCACCACGTACACCTCGATGCCGTGCGAGCGCAGCGCGTGGTACAGCTCCCGCATCCCCGCCGAGAACTCCGGCGGCCTCGCCCCGCCCGGCAGCGATCCCTTGTAGGCCAGCAGTTCGTCGACGTACCCCTTGAGCTGCTTCAGCGTGAACCCGGCGAAGATCTGCGCGGCCCACGGATAGCAGACCTGGTCGTCGACCTCGCACAGCCGGCCGTAGTACTCGGTCAGGGTCTCCTGGTGCGTGGCCGTGTCCTTGAAGGGGATCACCTTCAGCGACGGATCCATGGTGGACCGCGTCAGGACGCCCTTCTTCTCCAGGAACGGCAGCAGCGACTCCTCCAGGTCGTTGCGGTAGGACGTGTTGTCCGCGTCGAAGGCCGCGTACGCGCCCTGGTCGCGGTGGGCGACGATCACCCGGGCGAGCTGTGCGGCTTGGCGCCGCGGCCAGTGCTTCAGTTCGGCGGTCACTTTCCGGACGGCGGTGTCGTCACGGGCCGCCGCGGCGGTGGCGTCGGCCCCCGGCCACAGCACCGCCGTGGCCAGGGCCGCGGTGAGGGCGGCGGCTGCGGCGCCGAGCAGGGCGGGCTTCTTGCGCAGGGAGGCTCTGCTGGTGAGGTTCACGGCGGGTCAGGGTAGGGCGGCCCCGGCCCCCCACGCCATGATCGAACTCACCGTGGCCCAACGGCATGTACCTGCCGGGCCCGGGTAGCCACGGTGCCCGGCTGTCACGCGGTTCGTCGGCTGCCGGCCGGTGGGAAAAGACTTCGGCTGACGCGCCGTCGTGGTTGCTCGCGCAGTTCCCCGCGCCCCTGAAATGCGCACTACGTGCGCCACCTCATCGGCGCCCCTGGGGCGCAAGCCCCTCAGGGGCGCGGGGAACTGCGCGAGAAGTCCCACCCACCCGGCACTTACCACCGCACCCGAAGCAACAGCACCGTCCGCCCCGGCACCAGAACAACCGCCCCCGCCGCATGCACCACCCCGGCCCCCGCCCCCTGCCCCTCAAGCCCCGTATCGACCACCACCTCGTACGACTCCGCCCAGGGCCGCCCGGGCAGCACGAACTCCACCGGCAGGTGCCCCGCGTGCAGGACGGCCAGGAAACTCTCGTCCACGACGGGCTCGCCCCGCGCGTCCCGACCGGGAATGTCCCGCCCGGACAGGTACATGCCGAGCGTGGCGGCGGGCGCGTACCAGTCGCCCTCCGTCATCTCCGTGCCCCGCGCCGTGAACCAGGCCAGGTCCCGCAACCCGTCCGCGGACCGCGCCCGCCCGGAGAAGAACGCTCCGCGCCGCAGCACCGGATGCGCGTGCCGCAGCGCGATCAGCCGGGAGGTGAGGTCGCACAGGGCCCGCCAGCCGGGATCCTCCAGCAGGCCCCAGTCGACCCAGCTGACCTCGTTGTCCTGGCAGTACGCGTTGTTGTTGCCGCCCTGGGTGCGCCCGAACTCGTCGCCCGCGACGAGCATCGGCACCCCCGTCGACAGCAGCAGCGTCGTCAGCAGGTTCCGCAGCTGGCGCCGGCGCAGCTCCCGGACGGGCTCCGCGTCGCTCTCGCCCTCGGCCCCGCAGTTCCAGGACCGGTTGTCGTCCGAGCCGTCCCGGTTGCCCTCGCCGTTCGCCTCGTTGTGCTTGCGCTCGTAGGTCACCAGGTCGCGCAGGGTGAACCCGTCGTGCGCGGTGATGAAGTTGACCGAGGCGTACGGGCGCCGCCCGCCCCACGCGTACAGGTCGCTCGACCCGGAGAGCCGGTACCCCAGATCCCGTACGTCCGGCAGCGCCCCGCGCCAGAAGTCCCGTACGGCGTCGCGGTAGCGGTCGTTCCACTCCGTCCACAGCGGGGGGAACGCGCCGACCTGGTAGCCGCCCGAGCCCACGTCCCACGGCTCCGCGATCAGCTTCACGCGCCGCAGCACCGGGTCCTGCGCGATGACCGCGAGGAACGGCGAGAGCATGTCGACGTCGTGCATGGACCGGGCGAGCGCCGCCGCCAGGTCGAAGCGGAAGCCGTCGACGCCCATCTCCGTCACCCAGTAGCGCAGCGAGTCGGTGATCAGGCGCAGCACCTGCGGCTGCACCACGTGCAGGGTGTTGCCGCAGCCCGTGTAGTCGGTGTACCGCCGCGCGTCCCCTTGCAGCCGGTAGTAGCCACGGTTGTCGATGCCCTTGAGCGAGAGCGTCGGGCCCAGCTCACCCGCCTCCGCCGTGTGGTTGTAGACGACGTCGAGGATGACCTCGATCCCCGCGTCGTGCAGCGCCCGCACCATCCGCCTGAACTCGTCGACCTGCTGCCCGCCGGTGCCGGACGCCGCGTACGCCGCGTGCGGGGCGAAGTAGCCGATCGAGTTGTAGCCCCAGTAGTTCTTCAGGCCCCGGCGCAGCAGATGGTCCTCGTGCGCGAACTGGTGCACCGGCAGCAGCTCCACGGCGGTCACCCCGAGCCGGGTGAGGTGCTCGAGCGCGGCGGGGTGGGCCAGGCCCGCGTACGTGCCCCGCAGCTCCTCGGGGATCCCCGGGTGCCGGCGCGTGAAGCCGCGTACGTGCAGCTCGTAGAGGACCGAGTCCGACCACGGTGTCTTCGGCCGCCGGTCGTCCACCCACTCGTCGCCGGGCGCGTCGTCGTGGACCACGACCCCCTTGGGGACGTACGGGGCCGAGTCCCGGTCGTCGCGGACGGTGTCGGCCACGTGCTGCTGGGGCCAGTCCCGTACGTGCCCGTACACCTCGGGCGGCAGGGTGAACTCCCCGTCCACGGCCCGCGCGTACGGATCGAGGAGCAGCTTCGCCGGGTTCCACCGGGCGCCCGTCCACGGGTCCCAGCGGCCGTGCACCCGGAAGCCGTACCGCTGCCCGGGCCGCACACCCGGCACGAACCCGTGCCAGATCTCGTGCGTCAACTCGGTCAGCCGCGCCCGCTGTTCACGTCCCTGGTCGTCGAAGAGGCACACCTCGACGCCCTCGGCGCCACCGGCCCACAGCGCGAAGTTCGTCCCCGCCACCCCGTCCGGGCCGACCCGGAAGCGGGCGCCGAGCGGCGTGGGCGCCCCCGGCCACACCCGGCCGGCCGGCCGGGCGAGCCCAGGCTCCCGGCCGTGCGGTGCCGGGGCGCGCCCTGCCGGCCTCCCGTTCCCCGTCCGCCCGGCCGGCACGCCGGCCTGCACTGCCTCCTGCTCGGGTGCGCTCGACACCTGACAGCCTCCCGCGGCTCCACGACGGATGGGCGACGGGGGCCTCGGGCGTCCCGGCCGCGCTGCCCCCGCGTCCCCTCCCCACTGTTCTGCCCACCGCTCGGCTCGCACTCACGTTTCCCGGGCAGGGGGAGCGTCGTTGGCGTGAGGTGAGAACAGCTGTGAGGCGCGCGCGGCGCGCAGGGGCGGCCCTGGCCGCCGTACTGACCTGGGCGGGGCTGGCCGGCGGGCTCGCCGGATGCGACACGGGCGCGAGCTTCGGCAAGCCGCGCACGCCCGGGGAGCTGATCCGCGTCACCCCGCACGACACGGCCCGGGGCGTGCGGGCCGGTGCGCGGCTCGCGGTCGAGGTCGCCGAGGGCCGCCTGGAGTCGGTGAAGGTGGTCCGGGTCCAGGACGCGCGGGAGGAGGCGGTGGCCGGGCGCCTTGAGGAGAACGGCAGGCGCTGGCGGCCCACGGGACCGGGCGCGGACCGGCTGACGCCCGCCGCGAAGTACACCGTCGACGCGGTCGCCGTCGACGGCGACGGCCACCGGGCGGCGCGCCGCACCACGTTCACCACGTCCGTCCCCGGCGAGCGCTTCATCGGCTACGTGACGCCCGAGAACCGCGCGACGGTCGGCACCGGCATGATCGTGAAGCTGGAGTTCAACCGGGAGATCGACGACCGCGCCGCCGTCGAGCGCGGCATCCGCGTCACCTCCCGGCCCGCCGTGCCCATCGCCCCGCACTGGTTCGGCAGGACGCGCCTCGACTTCCGCCCGGAGAAGTACTGGCGGCCAGGAACCGAGGTCACCGTCGCCCTCGATCTGCGCGACGTGGAGGCGGCCCGCGGCGTCTACGGCCTCCAGCGCAAGTCCTTCGAGTTCACCGTCGGCCGCAGCCAGGTCAGCCTGGTCGACGCCCGGCGCCACACCATGCAGGTCCGCAAGGACGGCCGGCTGCTGGCCACGCTGCCGGTCACGGCGGGGGCGCCGCGCTCGACGACGTACAACGGCAAGATGGTCGTCTCCGAGATGCTCGACGTGACCCGGATGAACAGCCGCACGGTCGGCTTCGGCGGCGAGTACGACATCCCGGACGTGCCGCACGCGATCCGGCTCACCGACTCCGGCACGTTCCTGCACGGAAACTACTGGTCGGGCGGGGTCTTCGGGTCCCGGAACGTCAGCCACGGCTGCGTCGGGCTGCGCGATGTGAAGGGCGGTAGCCCGCTCACCCCGGCGGGCTGGTTCTTCGACCGCACGCTCATCGGCGACGTCGTCGAGGTGACCGGCAGCGCCGACAGGGAAGTGGCTCCCGACAACGGGCTCGGGGGCTGGAACATGGACTGGGCGCGGTGGCGGGCCGGGGGTGCGACGGGCCCGTGACCCCGGGCCCGCGAAATGGGCGGCGCCGCCCGGGCGTTGGGACGGAACGGTGACATTACCGGGGATCCGTTTCCCCAGGTCGTGCGGTTAATCTTGCGCAGTGCGCGCATGGACGCGCAGGGGTGCGGGCCTTGGACCGAGGCCGTGCGAGGGGAGAGAACATCGTGAACGGGCGACGACCGATATCGGCGGCTCTGCTGGGGGCGGCACTGCTGCTCGTCACCGCCTGCGGGGGCGGGGGCGGTACGGGCGACGAGGGCGAGGGGAAGTCCGGCCGGGCGCAGGCGCAGCAGCCTTCGCAGGCCGTCGTGACCGTGGCGCCGAAGGACGGTGCCGACTCCGTCGCCACCAGCGGGGCCCTCGAGGTCACCGCGGCCAAGGGCAGGCTGACCGAGGTGAAGGTCACCGACTCCAAGGGCAATCCCGTCGCGGGTGACATCACCGGCGGCACCAGCTGGACCCCGGCGCACCACCTGGCCGCGTCGACCACGTACAAGGTGCACGCGGTGGCCGAGGACGGGAAGGGCCGGGTGTCGGCCAAAGAGTCCACGTTCACCACGCTGACCCCGAAGAACACCTTCGTCGGGACCTTCACCCCCGAGGACGGCTCGAAGGTCGGCGTCGGGATGCCGTTCTCGATCCGCTTCACGCGGGGCATCACGCACCCCGAGGACGTCGAGAAGGCGATCACGGTGAAGACCGAGCCCGCCGTCCCGGTCGAGCCGCACTGGTTCGGCAACGACCGCATCGACTTCCGCCCCGAGAAGTACTGGGCGTCCGGCACGAAGGTCACGGTCAAGCTGAACCTCGACGGCGTCGAGGGCCGCCCCGGCGTCTACGGCAAGCAGGTCCGCACGGTGGCGTTCACCATCGGCCGCAGCCAGGTCTCCACGGTCGACGCCAAGACGCACATGATGACGGTCAAGCGCGACGGCAAGACCCTGAAGAAGGTCCCGGTCACCACGGGCAAGCCCGGGTACGAGACCTGGGAGGGCCAGATGGTCATGAGCGAGAAGCTCGCGGTGACCCGGATGAACGGGGAGACGGTCGGCTACGGCGGCGAGTACGACATCAAGGACGTCCCGCACGCCATCCGCCTGACCGACTCCGGCACCTTCATCCACGGCAACTACTGGGGCGGCGACGCCTTCGGCAACTACAACGCGAGCCACGGCTGCGTCGGCCTGCGCGACGTCCGCGGCGGTTACGACAGCAAGGTCGCCGCGGCCTGGTTCTTCAACCAGTCGATGGTCGGCGACGTGGTGATCGTCAAGAACACCCACGACAAGACGGTAGCGCCCGAGAACGGCTTCAACGGCTGGAACATGGACTGGGAGCAGTGGAAGAAGTAGGGCGCCGCCCCACCCCGCGGTGAACGGCCGCTAACCTGCGGGCCATGACCGTACACCTGGAAATCGCCGACGGGGTGGGGACGATCCGCCTCGACCGCCCGCCGATGAACGCCCTGGACGTCGCCGTCCAGGACCGCATCAAGGAACTGGCAGAAGAGGCCGCGGCCCGTAGTGACGTACGGGCCGTGGTCGTCCGCGGCAGTGAGAAGGTCTTCGCGGCCGGCGCGGACATCAAGGAGATGCAGGCCATGGACCACGCGGCCATGGTCGGCCGGGCCCGCGCGCTCCAGGACTCCTTCACCGCGGTCGCCCGCATCCCCAAGCCCGTCGTCGCCGCCGTCACCGGCTACGCGCTGGGCGGCGGCTGCGAGCTGGCGCTCTGCGCCGACTTCCGGATCGCCGCCGACAACGCCAAGCTCGGCCAGCCGGAGATCCTGCTCGGCCTGATCCCCGGCGCGGGCGGCACCCAGCGCCTGGCCCGGCTGGTCGGCCCGTCCCGGGCCAAGGACCTGATCTTCACCGGCCGGCAGGTGAAGGCGGACGAGGCGCTCGCCCTCGGCCTCGTGGACCGTGTCGTCCCGGCCGCCGAGGTCTTCACGGCGGCGCACGCCTGGGCCGCGAAGCTCGCGCAGGGTCCGGCGATCGCGCTGCGCGCGGCCAAGGAGTCCATCGACGCCGGCCTGGAGACGGACCTGGAGACCGGGCTCGCCATCGAACGCACCTGGTTCGCAGGTCTGTTCGCCACCGAGGACCGCGAGAGTGGAATGCGCAGTTTCGTGGAGGACGGTCCGGGCAAGGCGAAGTTCGCCTGACGCCCTGTCCGTCCGGTGGGTCAACTCCCGCGCGACCGCGTCGAGTTGTCCCCGTCCCTCGTTGGAGCGCTTTATCCGGACCTTAAGAGAGCCTTAAGCGCACCTTGTCCGTGATGCTCGCCTATCGGTCGCATACGTTAAGTCATCGCAGGTCAGCGCGGGTATTTGGGCTCCTTGAGTGCCTGTGGCACATGCCGAACCGACCCCCCGGAATGAGGCGTTCCGGGGGGCTTATTCGGCCGGAACGGCCCCACGCCCCCGACTCTGCGGCCATCATGGGGACATGGCGGGGCTTGAGGGTGTCGAACATCCGCGACGGCACGGCAGGAGTGCGACAGCGGCGCGCTGGTCTCCCGCGGTCGAGGACGAATACGCGCTGCGCGCGCTGGAGTTGTTCGGAAATCCGACCGAGGCGGAGGTCTGTCTGCCGTCGCGCCCGGAATCGGCCGCGACCGCCCGCCGGCTCGCCCAGGTCGTCATCCTGCGTCAGTGGGCCCTCTCCCCGAAGATGACCGAGGACGCGGTCCTGCTCGTCTCCGAGCTGGTGGGCAACGCGGTGCGGCACACCGGCGCCCGCGTCTTCGGCCTGCGCATGCTGCGCCGCCGCGGCTGGGTCCGGGTGGAGGTGCGCGACCCCTCGCGCGGCCTGCCGTGCCTGATGCCCGTGCAGGTCTCCGACGTCTCCGGCCGCGGGCTCTTCCTCGTCGACAAACTCTCCGACCGGTGGGGCGCCGACCTGCTGCCGCGCGGCAAGACGACCTGGTTCGAGATGCGGGTCGCCGACCGCTGAACCGGCCGCGTCCCGGGCCCGCTCGCACGAAAGCCCCCGTTCTCGCCGTCGTACGGCGCCGCGGGGGCTTTCATGGGTGCGCCGCGAACAGGGGGGGGTGTAGTCCGCGGCGTCTGACGACGACCTGGCCCGGGTCAATGGGGGTCGTGGCACCGATCATGGCAGACCGGCCCGGCAGGCACCAAATGAATCGATGGTGACGTGGGCCACGGGCCTCGCAAATGAAGAATAAATACACCCCGCATCCAGTATTCATTAAGGCTGCCGGGTCGGTATGAGGTTTTTGTCCGCTGTTCCCGTTCAATGGGCGGGATGACCACGGCAGAACCGATCCGACGCCGCTCGGCGCTGCGCCTCGGCGCCGGGCTCACCGCCGCCCTCACCACCGGCTGCGCCGCCGAGCACCGGGCGCCCGCGCCGGCGCCCGCCGCCCACTCCGCCTCCCCGTCGCCCGCCCCCGCCGCCCCCGGCCCGCGGCGCCTGCCCGGCCTGCCCGCCGAGATCGACCACGGCCCGCGCACCGGCGGCCGGGTCGCCCTCACCTTCCACGGCCAGGGCGATCCCGCCGTCGCGCACGCCGTCCTGAAGGAAGCCGAACGGGCCGGCGCCCACGTCACCGTGCTCGCCGTCGGCACCTGGCTCGACGAGCACCCCGCCGTCGCCCGGCGCATCCTCGACGGCGGCCACGACCTGGGCAACCACACCCTGCACCACCGCACCGTCAACGCCCTGCCCGAGGCCGAGGCGTACGCCGAGATCACCGGCTGCGCCGACCGCCTGCGCCGCCTCACCGGCTCCATCGGCACCTGGTTCCGGCCCTCGCGCACCCAGCGGGCGACCCCGCTCGTCGTCCGCCTCGCCCAGCGCGCCGGCTACCCGCACGTCCTGTCCTACGACGTCGACTCGCTGGACCACACCTCGCCCGGCCCCGACGCCGTCGTCGCCACCGTCTCCGCGGCCGTCCGGCCCGGCTCGGTCGTCAGCATGCACTTCGGCTACCGGGACACCATCGCCGCCCTGCCACCCCTCCTGGACCACCTCGACCACCGCGGACTGACCGCGGTGACCTGCACGGAGCTGCTCACGTGAACCTCACCCCGACCCCCTCCCCGAAGGCCCGCCCGGCCCGGCGCCGCGGCGTGCTGCTCGCCGTCGCCGTCACCGCGGCCCTCGCCGCGCTGGCCGGCTGCGGCGGCCACGACCCCGCGGAGCACGGCGCCCGCGGAGCCGTCAAGGCGCCCGAGCCGGCCCAGCCGGCGGCGACGAAGCGGCAGGCCCCGCCCGGTCTTCCCGGCATGCCGCCCGTCCTGGACCCCAAGGACGTGTACGCGGCGGACCGGGCCGGCAAGCTCTCGCCGGTGGTGAAGGACTTCCCGTCCCGGGTCTACGTGCCCAACACCGAGTCCGACACGGTCACCGTCATCGACCCGAAGACGTACAAGGTCATCCAGACCATCCCGGTCGGGCACCAGCCCCAGCACGTCGTGCCGTCCTGGGACCTGAAGACGCTGTGGGTCAACAACAACCGCGGGCACACGCTGACCCCCATCGACCCGAAGACCGGCAAGGCGGGCCGCCCGGTCGACGTGCACGACCCCTACAACCTGTACTTCACCCCCGACGGCAAGTACGCCGTCGTGATGGCCTCGCTCGACCGCCAGCTGGTCTTCCGCGACCCGCACACCATGAAGGTGAAGCACACCGAGCCCGTCAGCTGCTACGGCGTCAACCACGCCGACTTCTCGCCCGACGGCCGTTACTTCATCGTGAGCTGCGAGTTCAGCGGCGAACTCCTCAAGGTCGACACGGCCCGCATGAAGGTCGTCGCCCAGCAGAAGCTGCCCTTCCAGGGCGCGATGCCGCAGGACGTGAAGATCTCGCCCGACGGCAAGAAGTTCTACGTCGCCGACATGATGGCCGACGGGATGTGGGTCCTGGACGGCGACACCTTCTCCAAGCCCACCCTGCTGCCGACCGGCAAGGGCACCCACGGCCTCTACGTCAGCCGCGACTCCAAGGAGATGTACGTCTCCAACCGCGGCGAGGGCTCCATCTCCGTCTTCGACTTCGCGCGCAACCAGGTGACGAAGAAGTGGAAGCTGCCCGGGGGCGGCAGCCCCGACATGGGCGGCGTCTCGGTGGACGGCAACACGCTGTGGCTCTCGGGCCGCTACGACTCCGAGGTGTACGCCATCGACACCCGCACGGGCGCCCAGGTGGCCCGCATCCCGGTCGGCCGCGGCCCGCACGGCCTCGCGGTCTACCCCCAGCCGGGCCGCTACTCGCTCGGCCACACCGGCATCTTCCGCTAGGTACTCACCCGTCGCCGGGCAGCAGCAGCGCCTCCGAGCCCACCGGGCGGTACCCCGCCGCCTGGAACACCCGGACACTGCGCGCGTTGCCCGGCGACTGCTGCGACCAGACATGCTCCGACGGCACCAGATGGCGGGCGGCGAGCGCCAGTTGCCGCCCGGTGCCCCGGTGGCGCACCTCCTCGGCCACCTCGATCGCGGCCTCCCAGCGGCCGCCGACCCCGCGCCCCAGCACCAGGACCCCGCCCGGCGCCTCCCACATCCGCACCTCGTCCCGGCGGGCGAGCGCCCGCACCACCCGGGGGTGCTCCCGGTCCCTGACCTCGCCCAGGGCGAGCGGCGGCGGACCACTGAGCGCTGGCGCCACCGTCAGCAGGTCGATCGTGTCGTGGAGGCGGCCCGTGCGGTCCATGAACGCGGTGAGGAACCGCGGGTTCATCGACGCGGCCAGCGGATCGCACCCCGTCGCCGCCAGCGCCTCGCGCACCCAGCTCTCCGGCTCGTCCGTGAAGACCACGGTGTGCGCCGTGAACGCGAGCACCCCCGCGTCCCGCGCGTCCGTCTGCGCCACCACCGTCGTCGTCCCGTCCGGCGGCGGGAAGACACCCTTGGCCGCCGCGTCGAGCATGTCCCGCAGATCCACCCTGGCTCCTCGCTGGGGTCCGCACCCCTTCGCGGGCCCGGACTCCCCGGCCCCGGCCCCGCACGACGGTACGCGCCGCACCGCGGGCCCGGCCCGCCGGATAATCTGGGCCCGTCAACACAGCAGTACGTAAACGAGGGGTGGTCCCGGTGGCGGACATCGAGGAAGCACGCAAGGCGTTCGAGCGGTTCGACGCGGACGGCGACGGGTTCGTCACGGCGGCCGAGTACAAGAGCGCCATGGCGCAGATGGGCGACTTCAACGTCACCGAGGCGGTGGCCGAGGTGCTCATCGCCCGCCAGGACGCCAACGGGGACAAGCTCCTCTCCTTCGACGAGTTCTGGGCCAACCTCAACAAGGGCTGAGCACAGACTCCGTCCGCCGGGCCGGGAGCCGCGCGCTCCCGGCCCGGCGGACGTGTGTCCGCTCAACGCGTGGCGCGCCCCGCCCGGTTCACCGCGGAGAGCACCGCCCGCACGGAGGCGGTCAGCACCGACGTCGACCGGGCCGCGCCCCACGCGTGCGCCGCGCCGACCCGGCAGTGCACATAGGCGACCGCCTCGCTGTCCGGGCCCGCCGTCAGCCCGTGCTGGGTGAAGGACTCGATGCTCACGTCGAGCCCGGCCGCGCGCAGCGCGTCGGTGAAGGCGGCCAGCGGCCCGTTCCCCTTGCCGTCCAGCTCCCGGACGGTGCCGTCGATCCCGGCCGTGCCGGTGAAGCGGTGCACCGCGCCGTCCTGCCGGGTCGTCCAGTCGCCGAGCGCGACGGGCCCCTCGGCGTCCAGGTAGGCCGTGCGGAAGAGCGCGTACAGCTCGTCCGGGCTCGCCTCCCGGCCGCTGTCGTCCGTGGCCTCCTGCACCACGCGCGCGTACCCGGGCCGCATCCCTTGCGGCAGGTCGATGCCGTGGTGCTCCTTGAGCAGGTACGCCATGCCGCCCTTGCCGGACTGGGAGTTGACGCGGATCACCGCTTCGTACGTCCGTCCGACGTCGGCCGGGTCGATCGGCAGGTACGGCACCTGCCAGGGCTCGTCCGGGTGCGCGGCGCGGTGGGCCAGGCCCTTGCTGATGGCGTCCTGGTGGGTGCCGGAGAAGGCCGTGTGGACGAGGTCGCCGCCGTAGGGGTGGCGCGGGTGCACGGGGATGCGGTTGCAGTGCTCGACGGTCGCGCGCACCGCGTCGAGGTCCGAGAAGTCGATCATCGGGTCGACGCCCTGCGCGTACAGGTTCAGGGCGAGGGTCACCAGGTCGACGTTGCCGGTGCGCTCGCCGTTGCCGAACAGGCAGCCCTCCACGCGCTGGGCGCCGGCCAGGACGGCGAGTTCGGCGCAGGCGACGCCGGTGCCGCGGTCGTTGTGCGGGTGGACGGAGAGGATGACCGCCTCCCGCCGGTCCAGGTTCCGGTGGACGTACTCGATCTGGTCCGCGTAGATGTTCGGGGTGGCGATCTCCACCGTCGCGGGCAGGTTGTGGGTGACCGGGCGGTCCGGGCTCGCGTCCCACAGCGCGGTCAGCCGGTTGCAGAGGTCCAGGACGAAGTCCGGCTCGGTCAGGTTGAAGGTCTCCGGTGCGAACTGGAAGCGGATGTGCGCGTCCGGCCGGCCGTCGGCGAGGCGTGCCATGTGCTCGGCGGCCTCCCGCACCGTCTGCCACACCTCGGCGCGGGACCGGCCGAGCACGACGTCGCGCCAGACCGGCGAGGTCGGGATGTACAGGTGCACGACCGCACGCGGCAGTCCCTCGATCGAGGCGAAGGTCCGCTCGATCAGCTCCTTCTTGGCCGGGGTGAAGACGACGGGCGTCACGTCGTCGGGCACGGCGCCGCCGCGCACCCGGTCCACCAGGTGCCGGACGAAGTCGAAGTCGGCGCGGCTCGCCGAGGGGTAGCCGACCTCGATCTCCTTGAACCCCATCGTCACCAGCAGGTCGAAGAGGCGGCGCTTGCGCGGGGTGTCCATCGGCTCGGCCAGCGCCTGGTTGCCGTCGCGCAGGTCGACCGGGACCCACAGCGGCGCCTCGGTGAACCGCCGGTCGGGCCAGCTCCGCTCCAGCCGGGGCACCTCGACGCGGTCCTGGTAGGGGAGGTAGCGGTGGAACGGCATGGGGCCGGGCCGCTGCGGATTCCAGCGGAAAGCGGTGCGGGCGGGCTCGGGACGGTCGTTCATGGGCGGGGCCTCTCTCGGCTCGGTCGGAGGGTGCGACCGGCAGCACGGCGCCCCGCGGCGGGGCGCCGGTCGCGTCAGGCCCCGCCGCGGCAGCCGAGAAGGAGAAGACCGCGGAACATGCTCGGTAGAGTAGCCACACCTCAGCTCCTCAGACAAGTACTCCTCAGACAAGTTGGGTCCACGACGATGACAGCGACGCCCCCGCCCCTCGGCCCAGTCCGCCCCAGCCCCCTGGTCGAACAGGCCGCCGACCGGCTGCGGGCCCGGATCGCCGAGGGCGCCTGGCCCGTCGGTGCCCGGCTGCCGGGCGAGACGACCCTCGCCAAGGAGCTCGGCGTCGGCCGCTCCACGGTCCGCGAGGCGCTGCGCGCGCTCGCCGGTGCCGGCATGGTGCGCGCGCGCCAGGGCGCGGGCGTCTTCGTCACGGCCCTGCGCCCGGTCGAGGACTGGCCGGCGCGGCTGCGCCGGGCGGCCGTCGGCGACGTCTACGAGGTGCGCACGCTGGTGGAGGTCCAGGCCGCGCGGCTCGCGGCCCAGCGGCGCACGGACGAGGATGTCGCGGCGATGCGGGCCGCGCTCGACGGACGGCGGGCCGCCGCGGGCGGCCCCGGGGACGCCTTCGTCGACGCCGATGTCGCCCTGCACGCGGCGGTCGTCGCGGCGGCGCACAACCCGGTCCTCACCGACCTGTTCACGCAGTTCGCCCCGGCCCTGCGGCAGGGGCTGATCGACCTCCTCGCGCTCGTCGACGTCCGGCGGGCCGAGCACGACCACGGGGACGCGGCGCACGCGGAGCTGGTGGAGGCGGTCGCGGCGGGCGACGCGGAGCGGGCCGGCCGGGTGGCGCACGCGGAACTGGCGGCGATCCAGGAGAAGTTGGCGGCCCGTCGGCCGGGCGCGGCCACCGGTTGAGGCCCCGTGTCACCCACTTGGCGGCACACCGGAATAGGCCCGGGGGCACCGGGGTTCGCACTCCATGCACATGCATGGATCTCGATGAATCTCTCTCGAAGGGCCTGACATGAAGATCGGCATCATCGGCGCGGGCAACATCGGCGGCAACCTCACCCGGCGCTTCGCCGCCGTCGGGCACGACGTCCACGTGGCCAACTCGCGCGGCCCGCACACCCTCACCGCACTCGCCGAGGAGACCGGCGCGACGCCCGCCACCATCGAGGACGCGGTGCGCGACGCGGAGGTCGTCGTCGTCACGGTCCCGCTCAAGGCGGTCCCGCAGTTGCCCAAGGGGTTCCTGGACGCGGCCGCCCCCGGCGCCGTCGTCATCGACACCGGCAACTACTACCCGCAGCAGCGCGACGGGAAGATCGCCGAGATCGAGGAGGGGCTGACCGAGAGCCGCTGGACGGAGCGGCAGCTCGGCCACCAGGTCGTCAAGGCGTTCAACGGCACGTACGCACAGGACATCCTGGACAAGCCGCGCCCCTCCGGCGACCCGGCCCGCGTCGCCCTGCCCCTCTCCGGCGACGACACCGAGGCCAAGCAGACCGTCACCGCGCTCCTCGACGAGATCGGCTTCGACACGGTCGACGCGGGCGGCCAGGACGAGTCGTGGCGCCAGCAGCCCGGCACCCCGGTCTACGGTCTCGCCGCGGACGCCATCGCCGTCCGCAAGGCCCTGGACGCGGCGTCCCCGGAGCGCACCGCGGAGTGGCGCGCCTGACCGGCCGCGCCCCGGGCGGCCCCCGTCAAGGCGTGGCCCAGTCGCGCAGCGCGGCCTCGCTCGCGAAATCGGCCACGTTCTTGTCGAGGGGATCGCTCGTGTACTGGTGGATGCGCCAGTCCGCCTGGATGCGGGGCTTGCCCGCGCTCACGTAGTCGGCGATCCACAGGCCGTCGCCCGCGTACGACGTGGTGTCGATGTTCAGCCAGAAGTTCCGGTTGCAGTAGAGCAGCACCCGGTTGTGCGGGCGCAGCCGCTTCACCTCGCGGATGAACTTGTCCTTCTCCGCGTTGCTGGCGTGGGTGCCGCTGCCGGTCGTCTCCCAGTCGACGGCCAGCAGGTCGCCCGCCTTCTCCGGCGCCTTGCTCACGAAGTACTCGGCCTGCGCCGTGAGGTTGCCCGGCCACAGGAAGTGGTAGAAGCCGACGACACAGCCGCCGTCGCGGGCCTTCTTGGTCTGCGCGGAGAGCCGCGGATTGACGTAACTGCGGCCCTCCGTCGCCTTGATGAAGACGAACGACAGGCCGTCCGTGTCGAAAGAGCTCTGGTACGAGCTGACATCTATGCCGCGGATCATGGCGGGGCCTCCTCGGTCGGCGGGCGACGAAGTCGACATACCCATCGTTCCCGGGCGGCCACCGTCGCTGGGTCACCTGTCTCGGACAGCGGTCGTTTGCCCGCGCTCAGTCTTGGAACACGCTTTACACGGGTTCATGCAACTGACGGCGGCCGTCACGCGGTCTAACAAGGGGCGCACAGACCGGGGGACAGGGTCCCACCAGGGGCGCGCGACGGCGACGGAGAGAGCGGGGCAGTTCGTGGGACGGCGTAAGGGCAGCGGTATAGGGATCGCGCTCATGACGGTCGCGGCGCTCGCAGGCGTGAGCGCCTGCGGCGGGGGCGACAGCGACAACGAGGCGAGCGGGAACGACGGGAAGGCACCGGGCAGGCCGAGCGCGAGCGCCTCGCCCTCGCCGGCCAAGCCCAAGGGCCCGCCGATGCTGCTGGAGACGATCACCCCGCAGACCGACGCCACGGTGGGCGTGGCGATGCCGGTCTCGGTGGTCTTCACCAACCCGGTGGCGGCCAAGGCGCGGGCCGGCGTGGAGAAGCACATGAAGGTCAGCGCCTCGAAACCGGTGGCCGGCGCCTGGCACTGGTTCGGCGACAAGCGCGCCGACTGGCGGCCCAAGGAGTACTGGCCCTCGGGCACGACGGTCAAGGTCGAGGCCGACATGAAGGGCGTCGCCAACGGCAACGGCCGGTACGGCGTGCGCACCTACACTCACACCTTCAAGGTCGGCGACGACGTCCGGGCGGATGTCTCCGTCTCCGGCCACACCCTGAAGGTCACCAAGAACGGCGCGGCGGTCCGCACCCTGTCGATCAACGCGGGCAGCGCCGAGTACCCGACCTGGAACGGCACGATGGCCGTCATCGACAAGCAGGAGAAGGTCCACATGACCTCCTGCAGCGTCGGCATCAGCTGCAACAAGGGCGACGCCAACTACTACGACCTGACGCTGCCCTGGGACGTGCACCTCACCCAGTCCGGCACCTACGTCCACTACTCGACCGGCGACCCGAACCCGGGCAGCGGCAGCGCCCGCGGCTCACACGGCTGCGTGCACCTGTCGATGTCCGACGCCAAGTGGTTCTACCAGCAGGTCAAGCAGGGCGACCCGGTCACCATCACCGGCTCCCCGCGCGCCAAGGCCCCGGCGGACAACGGCTACGCGGCCTTCAACCTGAGCTGGGACCAGTGGCTCCAGGGCAGCGCCTCGGGGGAGGCGACGACGGCGACGCTGTAACGCGCCGCGGGGCCGTCAGCCGCAGTTGGTTCCGTTCTTGCTGAACCAGGTGCCGTCCAGGCGGCCCCACCAGTCGACGCAGGCGCCGCGGGCGTCGACGTAGAGCGGGCCGGCGTAGGACCGGTAGTCACCGATGTCGTAGTTGTCGTGGATCTCGCTGCCCGCCAGGCCGAGATAGAGCTCCATCGGCACGGGGTCGCCAACGGTGGTGCGGATCATGACCAGGCAGTTCTTGCCGGTCGCCGCGCTGTAGGTGAGGTACGCCGTCCCCTTGCCGGTGACCGGCGCCTGGTTGACGACCTTGTACCCCGCGCCACAGGCCCCGTTGTAGGCGGCCGGAGCGGCCGAAGCGGTGGGCGTGGCCGCGGAGGCCGCAGGGGCCAGGGCGGTCAGCGCGGCGACGCCTGCCCCGGCCAGGGCGGTGGCGGTCAGCAGGTGCTTGGTGCGAGTGAGACCGGACATCAGTGTGTTCCCCCGTCGTGTCGGGTGCGCGGCCTCTGCCGCTCACCCCGTTTTCCTGACACCCGATAAGACAGGTCAGGGCCACGCGCGGTTGTCCGCACCCCGGTCACGGGATCGTGCAGATGGTCAGCGTCCCGTCACCGGGAGGTGAACGGCAGGGGCCGCGGAGGCCGGCTCACCGGCCTAGCACTCGATGATGTTCACCGCGAGCCCGCCGCGCGCCGTCTCCTTGTACTTGACGGACATGTCCGCCCCGGTGTCCCGCATCGTCTTGATGACCTTGTCGAGGGAGACCTTGTGCGAGCCGTCGCCGCGCATCGCCATCTTCGCGGCGGTGACGGCCTTCACCGCGGCCATGCCGTTGCGCTCGATGCAGGGGATCTGGACGAGCCCGCCGACCGGGTCGCAGGTCAGGCCGAGGTTGTGCTCCATGCCGATCTCCGCCGCGTTCTCCACCTGCTCCGGGGAGCCGCCGAGGACCTCGGCGAGCGCGCCCGCCGCCATCGAGCAGGCCGAGCCGACCTCGCCCTGGCAGCCGACCTCCGCGCCGGAGATCGAGGCGTTCTCCTTGAACAGCATGCCGATCGCGCCGGCCGAGAGCAGGAAGCGTATGACGCCCTCCTCCTTCTCCTCCGCGGTGCCGGCGGGCACGAAGTTCACGTAGTAGTGCAGGACGGCCGGGATGATGCCGGCCGCGCCGTTGGTCGGCGCCGTGACCACTCGGCCGCCCGCCGCGTTCTCCTCGTTCACCGCCATCGCGTAGAGCGTGATCCACTCCATCGCGAGCGCCAGCGGCTCGCCCTCGGCGCGCAGCTTGCGGGCCGAGGAGGCGGCGCGGCGGCGGACCTTCAGGCCGCCCGGCAGGATGCCCTCGCGGGACATGCCCCGCGAGACGCACGCCTGCATCGCGCGCCACAGCTCCAGCAGGCCGGCGCGGATCTCGTCCTCGGTGCGCCAGGCCTTCTCGTTCTCCAGCATCAGCGCCGGGATGGACAGGCCGGTCTCGCGAGTGAGGCGCAGCAGCTCGTCGCCGGTGCGGAAGGGGTACTTCAGCACGGTGTCGTCCGGCACGACCGGGTTCTCGCCCTGGACGGCGTCCTCGTCGACGACGAAACCGCCGCCCACCGAGTAGTACGTCTTGGACAGCAGCTCGCCGCCCTCGGCGTCGTGCGCCCACAAGCGCATGCCGTTCGCGTGGTAGGGCAGCGTCTCGCGGCGGTGCAGGACCAGGTCGTCGTCGAAGGAGAAGGCGATGTCGTGCACGCCGAGCAGGTTGATCCGCCCGGACGACTTGATCGTCTCCACCCGCTCGTCGGCGTGCTCGACGTCGACCGTGCGCGGGGACTCGCCCTCCAGGCCGAGCAGCACCGCCTTCGGGGTGCCGTGGCCGTGGCCGGTCGCGCCCAGGGAGCCGTACAGCTCGGCGCGGACCGCGGCGGTGTGGGCCAGCAGGCCCTCGTTCTTCAGGCGCCGCGCGAACATGCGCGCCGCGCGCATCGGGCCGACCGTGTGCGAGCTGGACGGGCCGATGCCGATCGAGAACAGGTCGAAGACCGAGATGGCCACGGTGAGGACTCCAATGCTGGGTGGTAGACGCCGTTGTCTGCCGGGGGTGGTGCGGTCGTTCCGGGCGGTGCACGGCACGGGGCACCGTGCGTGCTGGACCCCTGTGGTTCCAGTGTGCGCGGTGCCCCGGAAGTGTGTACGTACCCCAAGGGTACGTAACTGCCGCGAAATACCTACAGGCCGGGGTAGAGCGGGTGCTTCTCGGCCAAGGCGGTCACCCGGGCCTTGAGCGCGTCCACGTCGCAGGACGGCTTGAGGGCCTCCGCGATCACGTCGGCGACCTCGGTGAAGTCCTCGGCCGTGAAGCCGCGGGTGGCGAGCGCAGGCGTACCGATGCGCAGGCCGGAGGTGACCATCGGCGGGCGCGGGTCGTTCGGGACGGCGTTGCGGTTGACCGTGATGCCGACCTCGTGGAGACGGTCCTCGGCCTGCTGCCCGTCCAGCTCGGAGTCGCGCAGGTCGACCAGGACGAGGTGCACGTCCGTGCCGCCGGAGAGCACGTTCACGCCATGGGCGCGGGCGTCCTCGGAGGTCAGCCGCTCGGCGAGGATGCGGGCACCCTCGACCGTGCGCTGCTGGCGCTCCTTGAAGTCCTCGCTCGCGGCGACCTTGAAGGAGACCGCCTTGGCCGCGATCACGTGCTCCAGGGGGCCGCCCTGGAAGCCCGGGAAGACGGACGAGTTCAGCTTCTTCGCGAAGTCCTTCTTGGCGAGGATGATGCCGCCGCGGGGGCCGCCGAGCGTCTTGTGCGTCGTCGAGGTGACGACGTCGGCGTACTCGACCGGGTTCGGGTGCAGCCCAGCCGCGACGAGACCCGCGAAGTGCGCCATGTCGACCCAGAGGTAGGCCTCGACCTCGTCGGCGATGCGGCGGAACTCCGCGAAGTCCAGCTGCCGCGGGTACGCCGACCAGCCGGCGATGATCACCTTCGGGCGGTGCTCCTTGGCGAGCCGCTCGACCTCGGCCATGTCGACCAGGCCGGTGTCGTCGACGTGGTAGGCGACCACGTCGAACTGCTTGCCGGAGAAGTTCAGCCGCATGCCGTGCGTGAGGTGGCCGCCGTGCGCCAGGTCCAGGCCGAGGATCGTGTCCCCGGGCTTGGCGAGCGCGAAGAGGGCGGCCTGGTTCGCGGAGGCGCCCGAGTGCGGCTGCACGTTGGCGTACTCGGCGCCGAACAGCTCCTTGACCCGGTCGATGGCGATCTGCTCGGTGACGTCGACGTGCTCGCAGCCGCCGTAGTAGCGGCGGCCGGGGTAGCCCTCGGCGTACTTGTTGGTGAGGACCGAGCCCTGCGCCTCCATGACGGCGACCGGCGCGAAGTTCTCCGAGGCGATCATTTCCAGGGTCGACTGCTGGCGGTGCAGCTCGGCGTCGACGGCGCGGGCGACGTCCGGGTCGAGCTCGTGCAGGGACTGGTTCATTGCGGACTTGTCGGTCATCTCGGTCAGCTCCCGGAGAACGTGGTGTACTCGTCGGCGGTGAGCAGGTCCTTCGGCTCCTCGGAGACCCGGACCTTGAACAGCCAGCCGCCCTCGAAGGGGGCCGAGTTCACCAGCGACGGGTCGTCGACGACGTCCTGGTTGGCCTCGGTGACCTCGCCCGAGACCGGGGAGTACAGGTCGGAGACCGACTTGGTGGACTCCAGCTCGCCGCAGGTCTCGCCCGCGGTGATGCTGTCGCCGACCTCGGGGAGCTGGACGAACACGATGTCACCGAGCGCGTTGGCCGCGTGCTCCGTGATGCCGACCGTGGCGACGCCGTCCTCGACGGCCGACAGCCACTCGTGCTCCTTGCTGTAACGCAGCTGCTGGGGGTTGCTCATGAGGCGAATTCTCCTGTACGCGGGAGGGTGCGGGTGACAGTGGGGGAGGGCGACGGGCTCGGGCGCGTCACTTCTGGCGCTTGTAGAACGGCAGCGCCACGACCTCGTACGGCTCATGCGTACCGCGGATGTCGACGCCCACACCCGCGGTGCCCGGCGCGGCGTGCGCGGCGTCCACGTACGCCATGGCGACCGGCTTGCCCAGGGTCGGGGAGGGGGCGCCGGAGGTGACCTCGCCGATCACCTGTCCGTCGCGGACGACCGGCATGCCCGCGCGCGGGACGCGGCGGCCCTCGGCGACCAGGCCGACGAGCCTGCGGGGCGGGGCGCTCTCGGCGCGCTCGGCGGCGGCCGCCAGCGCCTCGCGGCCCACGAAGTCGCCGTCCTTCTCGAACTTCACCACCCGGCCGAGCCCCGCGTCGAACGGCGTCAGCTCCGTGGTCAGCTCGTGCCCGTACAGCGGCATGCCCGCCTCCAGGCGCAGCGTGTCGCGGCAGGACAGACCGCACGGGACGAGGCCGTACGCGGCGCCCGCCTCGGTCAGCGCCTGCCACAGCCGCTCCGCGTCGGCGGGGGCCACGAACAGCTCGAAGCCGTCCTCGCCGGTGTAGCCGGTGCGCGCGATGAGCGCCTCGACCCCGGCGACGGTGCCGGGCAGCCCGGCGTAGTACTTCAGCCCGTCCAGGTCGGCGTCCGTGACGGACTTCACGATGGCGGGGGAGTGCGGGCCCTGCACGGCGAGCAGCGCGTACGCGTCGCGGTCGTCGCGGACCTCGGCGTCGAAGCCGGCGGCGCGCTCGGTCAGGGCGTCGAGCACGGTCTGCGCGTTGCCCGCGTTGGCGACGACCATGTAGCGCGTCTCGGCGAGCCGGTAGACGATCAGGTCGTCGAGGATGCCGCCGTCGGCCCGGCAGATCATGGTGTAGCGGGCGCGGCCCACGCCGACCGTGGCGATGTTGCCCACGAGCGCGAAGTTCAGCAGCGCCGCCGCGTCCGGCCCGGTCACGGTGATCTCGCCCATGTGGGAGAGGTCGAAGAGGCCGGCCTTCGTGCGCACCGCAGTGTGCTCGTCGCGCTCGCTGGCGTAGCGCAGCGGCATGTCCCAGCCGGCGAAGTCGGTCATGGTGGCGCCGAGCGAGCGGTGCAGCGCGTCGAGGGCTGTCGAACGAGGCGTACGGGTCATGGCTGGTGCTCCCGGGCGTGACGGCGATGGCGAGGGGTCCCCCGTGGCGGAGGCCTCCCCATCTGTCATCGGAACCTGAGAGGTTCGCCCCGGCCACCCGTACTGGTGGTCATGGCTTGCACCTTGGGTGGGACCGCCGTGCTGGACGGGCGGCCCGCTTTTCAGATGTGCCTCGCCCGCGCGGTACGGGGCCTGAGAGATTCAAGGGAGGAACTTGCTCCTTCGGCGTCCGGGTCCACCTGCGTGTCCGGAACTCTCCCGCGCGGATTCAAACGGCCGGTATGCGGTTGTGTGCCTGCGGCGGGCACATCATCGCATGCCCGCGGATCGGCGAAAGCCCACGGCGGGCATTACCTTCTCTTTACACTTGGCGGGCAAGAGACGGGTGGGCGGAACGGGGAGGGGCGATCACGGTGCGCAAGGCGATCGCGGGGGCGTACGCGGCGACGGCGTCGGCCGCGGCGGTGACCGGAGTGCGGGTCCCGCGGCAGCGTTCGGTGCGGGACCTGCGCGGGCGGGGCGGCCGCACCCCACGGCTCATCGCGTTCACCGCGGGCGACCTCGTCGTGCTCTCGGGGCTGCCGGGCAGCGGCAAGTCCACGCTGATGCGCCGGGCCGTCACGGTCGTGCGCGTCGACTCCCAGGACACCCGCGAGCGCTGGGCCGCCCGGCTGCCGCGCGTCGTGCCCTATGTCCTGTACCGGCCGCTGGTGCGCCTCGCGCACTACGCGGGGCTGTGGCGGGCGATGCGCTCCGGAGCCAGCGTCGTCGTGCACGACTGCGGCACCCAGGCCTGGGTACGCCGCTGGGTGACGCGAGCGGCCCGGCGGCGCGGAGCCGCCGTCCATCTGCTGCTCCTGGACGTGCCCGCGGACACGGCGCTCGACGGCCAGCTGGAGCGGGGCCGCGGCGTCTCGCGGTACGCGTTCGCCCGGCACCGGCGCGCGGTGGGCGCGCTGGTGACCTCCACGGAGCGGGGCGAGCTGCCGGCGGGCATCGCCTCGGCGGTGCTCCTGGACCGTGCGGCCACCGACGCGCTCGGCGGGATCACGTTCCGGGAGTGACCCGGGCCCGCCCCGCCCGCGCGGGCCCAGGCGTTATCGTCGGCGGCTATGGAACACCCGGCATTTCACGAGGCTGCGCACCCCCACCCCGTCCAGGGCTGGCCGGCGAACGAGCTGGAGGAGGTCCTCGCCGCGTCGGTCGGCGTCGAGGGCGCGGGCGGCCGGATCGTCGAGGTCCTCGGCCGCAGCCCGATCTGGATACCCCTGCCCCGGGGCGGCGGCGCCGACAGCCGCGACCTCGATCTGCCGACCCTGGAGATCCAGGGCCAGGCCTATGTTCCCGTGTTCAGCTCCGAGCAGCAGTTCATGCAGGTCACCGGCGGCCGGATGAGCTGCACCGTGGCCCCGGCCGCCGAGTTCGCGCGCGGCCTGCCCGCGCAGGTCGGCCTCGCCCTGAACCCGGACGGCGCCGTCGGCATCCCGCTGCCCCCGCCCGGCGTCGCCGAACTGGCCCGCGGCGGCCGCACCCCGCTGGACGGCCCCTCCTCCGGCGGCCGCGTCGTGCTCTCCGAACCCGACTGGCAGCACGACCCCGTCGACTTCCTCGCGGCGGTGCGCGAGGAGTTCGCGGCGGCCGGCACCGTCCTGAGCGCCCACCGCTGCCTCGCCGTCGTCGAGGACGGGGCGCCCTCCCTCTTCGTCGGGGTGCAGCTGACCGAGTGGGAGGGCGCCGCCCGCGACCTCCCGCTGGACGCGCTGGGCCGCGCGCTCGGCCGGGCCCCCGCCCCCTGGCCGGTGAACCTGGTCTTCCTCGACGTCACCGAGGACCCGGTCGCCGACTTCCTGCGCACCCGCGTCCGTCCGTTCTACCTACGGGAAGGGTGACGCCGTCCGTCAAGTCGGTGTCAGGAACGCCGCTTAAGCTGGTTTCATGACGTGACCGGGCGGCACCGCCCCCGGCCAGGTGCGGGACACAAGGGTTCAGAAGGGGCGGTTACGGGTGAGTGCGTCGGGCACGGCCGCGGCCGGACAGGTCGAGCACATGCTGCGCCAGGTGACCCCCGGGCGCTACGACGCCTACGAGGCGCTCCTCGCGGCCCTCGCCTCCGGCCAGGTCTGGATGCTGCTCTGGCACGGCCAGGCCGGCTCGCCCGACGCCCAGTACGGGACCATGGACGTGGACGGCGTCTCGTACGCGCCCTGTGTCACCTCCGCCCAGGAGCTCTCCGCCTCCGGCTGGTCCCGCGCCTACGAGGTGGTCGGCGGGGTCGACGCGGCCCGCACTCTCTACCCCGACCACTACGGCCTGTGGCTCAACCCGCACGCCCCCGGCGGCGGGGTGGGCGTGCCCTGGCTCGATCTGCGCCGGATCGCGGGCGGGCTCGACCGGCAGCCGGCCGGGCCACTGCGGCTGACCGAGCCGACCCTCGAACTCCCGCAGTTCTGGGCGCTGCTGGCGCAGAACGCGCACCGCACCACGGCCGTGCGGGCGCTGCGCCGCGCGTGGGTGCAGCCCGCGGTCGGCGCGCCGTACCTGGCGATCGGGCTCGACGTGTACGACGCCTCGCCCGCCTCGGTGGACGCCGTCCGCGCGATGATGCAGCAGTCCGTCGCGGCCGTCCCGGACGGGCTGCCGGTCTCCACGGTGGCGATGTCCGACGCCTACGACCCGGTGGCGATGTGGCTGCGGGCCAACGCGCGCCCGTTCTACGACCGCGAGGCGCACGCCGCTCCCGCGGGCCGGGCCGACGGCGGATACGGGTACCCCCCGCCCTACGGCGCCGCGTACTGAGCGGATTGTCCGCAAAAGCCGGACAGGACCCCGTTACCGGCCATCGCAAGACCCCGGCGGCCTATGGCCAGTTGTGGGCCCAATGTCCCTGCTGGCACCGCTTGCGACCCAACTGCCCAGCGTTCGCACGCCGTTCACAGCTGTCCGGATAACGGAACACCCCTGACCGCATCACGTTTAGGCATCCTTTCCCCAGGAGATCTGGCGGCTGATCACACACGCGTTGAAGACTCCCCGAATGCGGGGCCGTTCGGGCCCTTGTGCGAGTCGCCCGCGCCGGAGTCCGGTTCCGCGGAGCAGCGGCACCGCAGCGCAGTCGAGTACGGGGCCGCCACCGCGGCAAGCATGGGCCGGTCATCCCCGGCCGGGAGGGGGCAGTCACTCGTGACCGCACCGATCGAGACCACCGAAGCAGCGGCCGAAGTGTCGCCGGAGGCGGTCCTTGCCGGAGCGGGGGCGGAGCGGATCGAAGGCCGGTCCCTCGGGCGGATCGCCTGGAACCGCTTCAAGAAGGACAAGGTCGCCGTCGCCGGTGGCGTCATCGTCATCCTGCTCATCCTCATCGCCGCTTTCGCGCGCCCCCTGCAGCACCTCTTCGGTCTCGACCCGAACTCCTTCCACCAGGACCTCATCGACCCCACGACCTCGCTCCCCCAGGGCGGGCTCGGCGGGATGAGCGGTGACCACCCGCTGGGCGTGGACCCGAAGTTCGGCCGCGACATCCTCGCGCGCATCCTCGAAGGCTCCTGGGTCTCGCTCGTCGTCGCCTTCGGCGCGACCGTCCTGTCGAACGTCATCGGGGCGATCCTCGGCGTCGTCGCCGGCTACTACGGCGGCCGGGTCGACACGGTCATCAGCCGCCTGATGGACACCTTCCTCGCGTTCCCGCTGCTGCTCTTCGCGATCTCCATCTCCGCGACGCTGCAGGGCGGCGCGTTCGGCCTGAACGGTCTGCCGCTCCACATCTGCGTGCTGATCTTCGTGATCGGCTTCTTCAACTGGCCCTATCTGGGCCGGATCGTGCGCGGCCAGACCCTCGCCCTGCGCGAGCGGGAGTTCGTGGACGCCGCCCGGGGCATGGGCGCCCGCGGCCCGTACATCCTCTTCCGGGAACTGATGCCCAACCTGGTCGGCCCGATCACCGTCTACTCGACGCTGCTGATCCCGACCAACATCATCTTCGAGGCGTCGCTCAGCTTCCTGGGCGTGGGCATCCAGCCGCCGCAGGCCTCGTGGGGCGGCATGCTCAAGGATGCCGTCGACTACTTCCAGGTCGACCCGCAGTTCATGATCGTTCCGGGCCTCGCCATCTTCGTCACCGTGCTGGCGTTCAACCTGCTCGGCGACGGTCTGCGCGACGCTCTCGACCCGCGCAGCCGCTGACCCCGGCCGCCTCGAGAGCTCCACAAGTTTCCGATAATGGAGGGGAATTCGACCATCATGCGAAGGTCATCTATCGCCGCGGTCGCGGCCATCGGCAGCGTCAGCCTGCTGCTCGCCGGCTGCAGCAAGGCAGACGACGGCTCGGACGACACCACGAAGTCGGCCGGTGCGAACGCCGCCACGAAGGACGTCGTCAACGCCTCCACGAAGAAGGGCGGCACGGTCACCTACGCGATGTCGGATGTCCCCGACTCGTTCGACCCGGGCAACACGTACTACGCCTACATGTACAACTTCAGCCGGCTGTACGCCCGCCCGCTGATGACGTTCCAGCCCGGCGCGGGGGAGAAGGGCAACACGCTCGTCCCCGACCTCGCCTCGGCCCCCGGCAAGTCGTCGGAGGGCGGCAAGACCTGGACGTACACGATCCGCAAGGGTCTGAAGTACCAGGACGGCTCGCCGATCACGTCCAAGGACGTCAAGTACGCGGTCGAGCGCTCGAACTTCGCGCGTGACGTGCTCTCCCTGGGCCCCAACTACTTCCAGCAGTTCCTCAAGGACGGCGACAAGTACAAGGGTCCCTACAAGGACAAGAGCGACAAGGGCCTGAAGTCCATCGAGACGCCGGACGACACCACGATCGTCTTCCATCTCGACCGTGCCTTCCAGGAGTTCGACTACCTGGTCGCCACCCCGCAGACCGCGCCGGTGCCGAAGGCCAAGGACGACGGCATCGACTACGTCAAGCACATCGTCTCCTCGGGCTCGTACCAGTTCCAGAGCTACCAGGAGGGCAAGCAGGCCGTCCTGGTCCGGAACAAGAACTTCGACCCGAAGTCCGACCCGCTGCGCAAGCAGTACCCGGACAAGATCGTCGTGAACCTCAAGGTCAACCAGCAGACGATCGACAAGGACCTGCAGTCCGGCGACACGCTGGTCGACCTCCAGGGCAAGGGTGTCGACACCCAGACCCAGGCGCAGCTGGTCAACGACAAGTCGAAGATGGGCAACACGGACAACGCCTACGGCGGCCGTCTCGTCTACGCGGCGATCAACACCAAGCTGAAGCCGTTCACGAACGTCGAGTGCCGCAAGGCCGTCGAGTACGCGATCGACAAGGTCTCGGTGCAGACCGCGCAGGGCGGCCCGATCCGCGGCGACGTCGCCACCACGGTGCTGCCCCCGGACATCACGGGTTACGCCAAGGAAGACGTCTACGCCACGACCGACAGCAAGGGCGACGTGGCCAAGGCCAAGGACGCCCTGAAGGCCTGTGGCAAGAAGTCGATCAACACCACGATCACGGCGCGCAGCGACCGTGACGAAGAGGTCTCCGGCGCGCAGGCGCTCATCGAGTCGCTGAAGAAGGTCGGCATCAACGCCAGCCTGAAGCAGTTCCCGTCGGGCAAGTACTTCACCGACTACGCCGGTGTCCCCAAGTTCAACCAGAAGAACAACGTCGGCATCATGATGATGCAGTGGGGCGCCGACTGGCCGTCCGGCTACGGCTTCCTGCAGCAGATCCTCAACAGCAAGGCGGTCGGCCAGTCCGGCAACACCGCGCTGTCGGAGCTCGACGACAAGAAGGTCGACTCGATGCTGGCCCAGGCCATCGGGACGCCCGAGGAGTCCAAGCGCAACGAGCTGTACGCCGCGGTCGACAAGCAGGCCATGGAGGACGCCGCGCTCGTCCCGCTGACCTACTTCAAGGTCCTGCTGTACCGCTCGCCGTACGCCACCAACCTGGTGTCCACCGCCGCCTTCAGCGGGCAGTACGACTACCTCAACATCGGCACCACGAAGAAGTAGCAGCCCCGGAAGGCAGGTGAAGGCATTGGTGCCCGCGGGCCGAACGGCCCGCGGGCACCAGCGCCGGTCCCCGTGATCTCGTACATCATCCGCCGGTTGATCGCGGCAGTGATCCTGTTGCTGGTCGTCACCGCGGTCACCTTTGGCATCTTTTTCCTGCTGCCGAGAATCGCCGGCCAGACCGCCGACCAGCTCGCGCAGCAGTACATCGGCAAGAGTCCCTCGGCCGCGGACATCGCGGCGGTCAAGCACAACCTCGGCCTGGACGAGCCCGTCTACACCCAGTACTGGCACTTCATCAAGGGGATCTTCGCCGGCTCCACCTACAACATCGGCCCCACCACGGTGCACTGCGACGCACCGTGCTTCGGCTACTCCTTCAAGAACCACGTCGCGGTGTGGCCCGAGCTGACCGACCGGCTGCCGATCACGCTGTCGCTCGCCGCCGGCGCCGCCGTCATCTGGCTGCTGTCCGGTGTCACGGTCGGCGTGATCTCGGCGCTCAAGCCCGGCTCGTTCTTCGACCGCGCGTTCATGGGTGTCGCCCTCGCCGGTGTCTCGCTGCCCATCTTCTTCACGGGCCAGCTGGCGCTGCTCGTCTTCACCTACCAGATACCTATCTTCGGGCGCACGTATGTACCGCTCACGGAGAATCCGGCGCAGTGGGCCAACACCCTCTTCCCGGCCTGGTGTTCGCTGGCTCTGCTGTACTCGGCCATCTACGCGCGCCTGACCCGCTCGGGCATGCTGGAGACGATGAACGAGGACTACATCCGCACCGCGCGCGCCAAGGGCCTGCGCGAGCGCACGGTGGTGGGCCGGCACGGTCTGCGCGCCGCGCTCACCCCGATCATCACCGTGTTCGGCATGGACGTCGGTCTGCTGCTCGGCGGCGCCGTCATCACCGAGAACGTCTTCTCGCTGCACGGCATCGGTGAGTACGCGGTCCAGGGCATCACCGACAACGACCTGCCCAAGGTGCTCGGCGTGACCCTGCTCGCCGCGTTCTTCGTCGTCTTCTGCAATCTCCTGGTGGACCTGCTCTACGCGGCCGCCGACCCGCGGGTGAGGCTCTCGTGACCGAACTTTCCAAGACCGGCGCGGCAGTCGCCGAGCCGGTCGCCACGACCGGCGTGCCGAACGCGTTCCTCGAAGTGCGCGATCTCAAGGTGCACTTCCCGACCGACGACGGCCTCGTCAAATCCGTCGACGGGCTCAACTTCTCCCTCCAGAAGGGGGAGACGCTCTGCATCGTGGGCGAGTCCGGCTCGGGCAAGTCCGTGACGTCGCTGGCCATCATGGGCCTGCACCGGCTCGGCGCGCGCGGCAAGAACGTGCGGATGTCCGGCGAGATCTGGCTCGACGGCAAGGAACTGATCTCCGCCGCCCCCGACGACGTCCGCCGGCTGCGCGGGCGCGACATGGCGATGATCTTCCAGGACCCGCTCTCCGCGATGCACCCGTACTACACGATCGGCAACCAGATCGTGGAGGCGTACCGCGTCCACAACGACGTCAGCAAGAAGGTGGCGAAGGCGCGCGCGGTCGAGCTGCTCGACCGCGTCGGCATCCCCGAGCCCGCCAAGCGTGTCGACAGCTACCCGCACGAGTTCTCCGGCGGTATGCGCCAGCGCGCGATGATCGCGATGTCGCTCGCCAACAACCCGCAGCTGCTCATCGCCGACGAGCCGACCACGGCTCTCGACGTGACGGTGCAGGCGCAGATCCTCGACCTGATCCGGGATCTGCAGAAGGAGTTCGAGTCGGCGGTCGTGCTGATCACCCACGACCTGGGTGTGGTCGCCGAGATCGCCGACCAGGTCCTGGTCATGTACGGCGGCCGGTGTGTCGAGCGCGGCCCCGTGGGACAGGTCTTCGAGGCGCCCCAGCACCCCTACACCTGGGGCCTGCTGGGTTCGATGCCGCGCATCGACCGGGACCAGACCGAGCGTCTGGTGCCGGTCAAGGGACAGCCGCCGAGCCTCATCAACGTGCCGTCCGGTTGCGCCTTCCACCCGCGGTGCCCGTACGCCGACGTGCCCAAGGACAACGTCACCCGTACCGTGCGCCCCGAACTGGAGCTCGCCGACGGCGGCCACTACTCGGCCTGCCACCTGTCGCCGGAAGACCGCACGCGGATCTGGACCGAAGAGATTGCGCCGAAGCTGTGAGTGACACCGAGTCTGTAGACGCGAAGAGGACGGCCGGCGTCCCCGCACCGGCGAAGCCCGCCGAGAGCACCGAGACCGCCGGGGCCACCGGGGCCACCGGGAAGGGGGACGTGCTGCTCGACGTCCAGGGTCTGGTCAAGCACTTCCCGATCAAGAAGGGGCTGCTGCAGCGCCAGGTCGCGGCCGTGCGCGCCGTCGACGGGATCGACTTCCAGGTGCGCCGGGGCGAGACCCTGGGCGTCGTCGGGGAGTCCGGGTGCGGCAAGTCGACCATGGGCCGGGTGATCACGCGGCTGCAGGAACCCACGGGCGGCTCCGTCACCTTCGAGGGCCAGGACATCACCCACCTGAAGACCGGCGGCATGCGCCCGCTGCGCCGGGACATCCAGATGATCTTCCAGGACCCGTACGGTTCGCTGAACCCGCGGCACACCATCGGGTCCATCGTCTCCGCGCCGTTCCGGCTCCAGGGCGAGACCCCCGAGGGCGGGGTGAAGAAGGAGGTCCAGCGCCTCCTGGAGCTGGTCGGGCTCAACCCGGAGCACTACAACCGCTACCCGCACGAGTTCTCCGGCGGTCAGCGCCAGCGCATCGGTATCGCCCGCGCGCTGGCCCTGAAGCCGAAGCTGGTGGTGGCGGACGAGCCGGTCTCGGCGCTCGACGTGTCGATCCAGGCCCAGGTCGTGAACCTGCTCGACGACCTCCAGGACGAGCTGGGTCTCACGTACGTGATCATCGCGCACGACCTCTCCGTCATCCGGCACGTCTCGGACCGGATCGCGGTGATGTACCTCGGCAAGATCGTGGAGCTCGCCGACCGCGACGACCTCTACGCCACGCCGATGCACCCGTACACCAAGGCGCTGATGTCCGCGGTTCCCATCCCGGACCCCCGGCGGCGCGGCGCCAAGAGCGAGCGGATCCTGCTGCGCGGCGACGTGCCCTCGCCGATCAACCCGCCCGCGGGCTGCCGCTTCCACACGCGCTGCTGGAAGGCGACGGAGGTCTGCGCGACGAAGGAGCCCCCGCTCCTCCAGCTCGGCACCCACCACGAGGTGGCCTGCCACCACCCGGAGAACGCGCCGGACCAGGCCCCCGAGGACACGAAGCTGCTCTCGGTGGCCAAGGAGGCGATCGAAGTGGTGACGGTCCCGGCCCCGACCGCGGCCCCGGCCGCGGAGGAGCCGACGCCCACGCCGAAGGAGCCTGAGGTGTCTGAGGCGGCTGAGGTGTCTAAGGAGCCTGAGGTTTCTGAGGTGCCTGAGGCGCCTGAGGAGAAGTAGCCGGAGGGGGCCGCCCCGCCTCGGGCAAGGCGGGGCGGCCCCCGACGCGGGACAAGCGCTCCGAGAGGCCCGGACCTGATCCCGGCTCTCCGGGCCCGGCCGAGGCGCCGCCGGATGACCCAGAAGGGTCATGTACACGCCCGCCCCCGAACGGCAGTGTCACCGTGTCCGACTCAGACACCCCGGCACACGTTCGAAGGGACAACGCCCATGGCCTCCCGTTCGGCACGCCTGGCCGCGCTCACCGTCGCAGCCGCCTCCTTCTGCCTGATCGCCGCCTCCCCGGCCCCCACCCCGGGCTCCGACGGCATCGGCGACAGTTACTTCCCCCAGCTCGGCAACGGCGGCTTCGACGCCCGCCACTACGACCTCGACCTCGCCTACGACCCGGCCACGGACCGGCTCGACGGCCGCACCACCCTCACCGCGCGCGCCACCCAGAACCTCTCCTCCTTCGACCTCGACCTACAGGAACTCGCGGTCACCCGGGTCGAAGTGGACGGCAGGCGCGCCGACTTCACCCGCACCGGCGACGAGCTGGCCATCACCCCGCGCGGCCCGCTCCGCAAGGGCCACACCTTCCGCGTGGAGGTCACCTACGGCGGCGTGCCCGAGGCGCTGAGCGGCCCGATCGTCTTCGGCTCCGACTACGGCTGGATGAAGACCGCGGACGGCGTCTTCGTCGCCTGCGAACCGAACGCCGCCTCCACCTGGTTCCCCTCCAGCGACCACCCCTCGGACAAGGCGACGTACGACATACGGATCAAGGCCCCCAAGGGCCTCACCGGCGTCTCCAACGGCCGCCTGGTCTCCACGTACGCCGCCAAGGGCGGGCAGACCGTCCACCACTGGCGCGAGTCGCGGCCGATGGCGACCTACCTGGCGACCGCCAGCATCGGCAGATTCGACGTGCGCACCGGCCGCACCCCGGCCGGCACGCCCGTCTACGTCGCCATCGACCCGGTCCTCGCGGACAGCAACGACGTCGACGTGTACGCGGTCACCGCCGAGGCCACCGACTACTGGTCCCGCGTCTTCGGCCCCTACCCCTTCGAGGAGACGGGCGCGGTCGTCGACGACATGCCGCAGGCCGGGTTCTCCCTGGAGACCCAGAGCAAGCCCAGCTACTCGGCCGTGCGCTCCGAGTCGACCATCGTGCACGAGCTGGCCCACCAGTGGTTCGGTGACTCCGTCTCGGTGGAGCGCTGGAAGGACATCTGGCTCAACGAGGGGTTCGCCACGTACGCCCAGTGGCTCTGGACCGAGCACCAGGGCGGCGCGTCCGCCCACGACTCCTTCCTCGCCGGCTACGCCTCCCGCCCGGGGACCTCGGCCTTCTGGCAGACGGTCGTCGGCGACCCGCAGCGCGACACGATGTTCGCCTCCGCGGTCTACCAGCGCGGCGCGATGACGCTCCAGGTGCTGCGCGAACGCATCGGCGACCAGGCGTTCTTCCGGCTGCTGCCCGCGTGGACGCGGCTGCACCGGCACGCCAACGCGAACACGTCCGACTTCGTCGCCCTGGCCGAACGGGTCTCCGGGCAGCAGCTCGACGACCTCTTCGACACCTGGCTGTTCACCCCGGGGAAACCGGCCCTGTAGCCCGGCGCCGCCCATCACGCACCGGCCCGGCGCGCGCGGCGGGTAAGAATGTCGGGTGCTCCAGGAACTGTTCACCCCCTCCGTCCAGCATTGGCTCGACCTCGTCGGCATCTTCGTGTTCGCCATCTCCGGTGCGCTGATGGCCGTACGCAAGAACTGGGACGTCTTCGGCATCGCCGTCCTCGCCGAGGTCACCGCGCTGGGCGGAGGGATGCTCCGCGACCTGATCATCGGGGCCGTGCCGCCGGCCGCGTTCACCGATCTCGGCTACTTCTCGACACCGCTGATCGCCGCGGCCCTGGTCTTCTTCCTGCACCCCGAGGTCGAGCGGACGCAGGCCGCGGTCAACGTCTTCGACGCGGCCGGCCTCGGCCTGTTCTGCGTCACGGGCACCACCAAGGCCTACGACTACGGGCTCGGCCTCACCGCCTGCGCCGCGCTCGGTCTGGCCACCGCGGTCGGCGGCGGCGTGCTGCGCGACATCATCGCCAACGAGGTGCCGTCCCTGGTCCGCTGGGACCGCGACCTCTACGCGGTGCCGGCGATGGTCGGCGCCGTGATCGTGGTGCTCTGCATCGACCACGACGTCCTGAACGCCTTCACCAGCGCGCTCGCCGCCCTCACCGCGTTCGTCCTGCGGCTCCTCGCGATGCACTACCACTGGCGCGCCCCGCGCGCGTGGAACCGCAGGTCGGCCTCGGTGGACGTGACGGAGGAGACGCCCTGACCGGACCCTCCACCGTCCCCGAAGCTACCGCTTAGTAATGAGTTGTTGTACGTTGCCGTCATGGCAGAAGCAGCGTCCATGCAGGACCGTACGGCGACCACGGCGGGTGCGACGATGACCGCGGCGACGATCGGTGACAGTGAGTTCGACCGCGACACCACCGTCGTGCGGCGCGAACCCGGCGTCTACGACATCGACCTCTCCGCCGGGTGGACGATCATCAACGCCGTCAACGGTGGCTACCTGCTCGCCGTGGTCGGCCGCGCCCTCGCGGACGCCCTGCCGCACAGCGACCCCTTCACGATCTCGGCGCACTACCTGACGGCGTCCGCGCCGGGCCCCGCGGTGATCCGCACCGACACCGTCCGCACCGGCCGCACCCTGTCCACCGGCCAGGCCTCCCTGTTCCAGTACGCCGAGGACGGCACCGAGGTCGAGCGCATCCGCGTCCTCGCCTCCTACGGCGACCTGGACGCGCTCCCCGACGACGTGCGCACCAGTGCGCGGGTACCGGACCTCCCGCCCATCGACCAGTGCTTCGGCGCGGGCGACGCGCCCGAGGGCGCGCCCCCGGTCCCCGGCAGCTCCGCGATCACCGACCGCCTCGCGCTCAAGCTCGACCCGGCGACGCTGGGCTGGGCCCTCGGGGCGCCGTCCGGCAAGGGCGAGATGCGCGCGTGGTTCGGCCTGGCCGACGGCCGCGACGCGGATCCGCTCTCGCTGCTCCTCGCCGTGGACGCGCTGCCGCCGACCGCCTTCGAGATGGGCCTCAAGGGCTGGGTCCCGACCGTCGAACTGACGGTGCACGTCCGCTGCCGCCCCGCGCCGGGCCCGCTGCGGGTCTCCATCACGACGCGGAACCTGGCCGGTGGCTTCCTGGAGGAGGACGCGGAGGTCTGGGACGCGCGGGATCGCCTGGTGGCGCAGTCACGGCAACTGGCGCGCGTGCGACTGGGCTGACGCCCGGTCTGCCGGCCGGTGGGCGCGGGTCGGCCGGCGCGGGCCGGCCGCGGTCTGGGCGGGTGCGTCCGCCGGTCCGGTGGGGGCTGGTCGCGCAGTTCCCCGCGCCCCTGAAGCATGCGGCTCCGCCGTCGGCTTCATGGCCGGGATGGTGCACGAAGTGCGCATCTCAGGGGCGCGGGGAACCGCGCGAGAAGCCCGACCGGGCCGCGGACGACGACAGATCTCGCGGGGCCCCTCAGACTGGCCCGGTGAAATCGGACCGCCTGCTCTCCATCCTGCTGCTCCTGCAGACCCGCGGCCGCGTACCCGCCCACGACCTGGCAACCCGCCTGGAGGTCTCGGTCCGCACCATCTACCGGGACATCGAGGCGCTGAGCGGCGCGGGCGTACCGGTCTACGCCGAACGCGGCCGGCACGGCGGCATCACCCTGCTGCCCGGCTACCGCACCGACGTGACCGGCCTGACTGCCGACGAGTCCCGCGCCCTGTTCATCCTCGCCGCACAGGGCGCCCACACCGCCCTCGGTCTCGAGACGGCGCTCGGCTCGGCCCTGCGCAAGGTGATGGCCGCCCTGCCCGCCCCGCACCGCCCGGCGGCCGAGCTGACCTCGCGCCGCATCCTGGTGGAGTCCTCGCGCTGGATGGGCCCGCCACCGCGCGAGATCGACGTCAGTGCCCTCCAGGACGCGGTCTTCGCCGACCGGCGCCTGCGCATCCGCTACCGGCACAGCGGCGCCGACGCGGCGCGCACCTACACCGTCGACCCCTACGGTCTCGTCTGCAAGGCAGGGGTCTGGTACCTGGTCGCCGACCGGCGCGGCGTGCCCCGCCTCTTCCGCGCGGACCGGATGCACGCCGCCACGGTCACCGACGCCCCGGTCCGGCGGCGCGAGGGGGTCGAACTCGCCGACGTCTGGGCCCTGTTGAAGCGGCAGGTCGAGGTGCGCCCGGGCGGTATCGAGATCACCGCCCGGGTCCGCCGCACCCGCTTCGACCTCTTCCTGCGGATGTGCGGCGCCTCCCTGACCGAGCACCCCGAGGACGACGGCGTCAGCGAGTGGATCACGGTCCGGCTCGGGTACGGGGTCCTGGGAGCGGCCCGCTCGCTCGCGCCCTTCGCCGACCACGTGGAGGTCGTCGAACCCCCCGAGGTCCGCGAGGAGCTGGCCCGCTGCGCCGCCGCGATCACCGCCCTGTACGCGCAGAGCGACCGAGCGGGGCCGGAGACCGAGCGGCCCTGAGGCCACTGAGGTCAGGGGTCCGGGCGGCCCTGATGTCAGCTGCTCACGACGCGTCCAGCCAGTGTCTGCGGCCCAGGCTGACCAGCCGCAGCTGCCGCTCCGCCAGCCCCGCCGCACGGGCGAACTCCCCGGGCGGCGTGGTGAGGAAGACCGACGCCGTCATCACCATGTGGTCGACGTAGAGCCCCGCGAGCATCAGCAGATCCTCCTGGCTCCAGCCCGCCGACTCCGGGTCATGGCTCAGCGCCGCCGCCACCTCCGCCGCGAACTGCCCGAGCTGCGCTCCTATCGCCTCGCTGACCCGCTGGACGCCGCCGTGCCGCTCGCGCGCAATGAAGCGCACGTGGGCCGGGTGGGCGCGCACGTGCGCGGCGATCAACTCCACGGTGCGGGCGATCCGTTCGTCGCTGTCCCAGACGGCCGTGAGCAGTTCGGAGACGACCGCGTGCAGGCTGCCGAGCGCCTCGTCGACCAGGGCGACGCCGAGATCGGCCGTGCTCTCGAAGTGGCGGTAGAAGGCGGTCGGCGTCACACCCACGGCACGCGTGACCTCCCGCAGACCCAGGCTGCTGAGGCTCTGCTCCTCCAGCAGTTCGAGCGCCGCGTCGAGGAGGGCCTGCCGGGTCTTCTGCTTCTGGGCCTGCCGGATGCCGAGAGTGTGACTCATGTCATCCAGTTAACAACTGTTCTCCGTAATTGAAAAGCCGCCTGCGGGATAGACTCATAAGTCAGTGAACAGTTGTAACCCGATCACTCTGTGAGGTCCTCCCATGCTGTTCCTCGTCGCGGCCCTGCTCCTGCTGGGCTTCGCGCTCGGCACCGTCGCGCACGCCCCGCTCTCCTTCACGCTGGTGGCCGCCGCCGTCATCGCCGTCTGGCTCGCCGTCTTCGCGGTCCGCGAGCGGCACGGCCGCCGCCACCAGAGCTGACCCGCGTGCGCGGCCGCACCGCAACGTTCCGGCACCACCCTTCCTGACCAGGTTTTTCTCACCAAGGGGGCACCAACCATGACCATGCAGCTCACCAAGACGGACCGGGTCGCTCCGGTGGAGACGACCGAGGTGCAGGCGCGGCCCACCGGGCGGCGGGACACCGACGGCATGGCCGTCGCCTCGTTCGTCCTCGGCCTTGTCGGCCTGCTCGTCCTGAACGTCTTCCTCGGCCCGATCGCGATCATCCTCGCCGGCCTCGCCCTGTGGCGCGGCACCACCCGCCGCGGCCGCGCCCTGCTCGGCCTCGGACTCGGCGTCGCCGACCTCGTCGTGCTCGGCGTCCTCGTCGCCGCCGACAACACCGTGTCCTGGAGCATCGCGGGCTGACCCCCCCCGCCCGGCTCCCTCGCGTGGGAACGGGACCCCACGCGGCGGCCGACGCCCGCCGGAGTGTCCGTAGAATCGGACCCACCATGGCCTACCTCGACCACGCCGCGACCACTCCGATGCTGCCGGAGGCGGTCGAGGTGATGACCGCCCAGCTCGGCGTCACCGGCAACGCCTCGTCCCTGCACGCCGCGGGCCGCCGCGCCCGGCGCACGATCGAGGAGTCCCGTGAGACCCTCGCCGCCTCCCTCGGCGCCCGCCCCAGCGAGGTCGTCCTGACCGCGGGCGGCACCGAAGCCGACAACCTCGCCGTCAAGGGCCTCTACTGGGCCCGGCGCGCCGCCGACCCGGCCCGCACCCGCATCCTGACCAGCCCCGTCGAGCACCACGCCGTCCTCGACGCCGTGCACTGGCTCGCCGAGCACGAGGGCGCCACCGTCGAGTACCTGCCCGTCGACCCCTACGGCCGCGTGGCCGCCGACGCCCTGCGCGAGGCGATCGCCCGCAACCCCGCCGACGTGGCCCTGGCCACCGTCATGTGGGCCAACAACGAGATCGGCACGGTCCAGCCCGTGCGCGAACTGGCCGACGCCGCGCAGGAGTTCGCCGTCCCGCTGCACGCCGACGCGGTCCAGGCCTACGGCCAGCTCCCGCTCGACTTCGCCGCCTCGGGCCTCGCCGCCATGACGGTCTCGGGCCACAAGGTCGGCGGCCCGTACGGGGTCGGCGCGCTCCTCCTCGGCCGCGAGTACACCCCCGTCCCGGTGCTGCACGGCGGCGGCCAGGAGCGCCACGTCCGCTCCGGCACGCTCGACGTACCCGCCGTCGCCGCCTTCGCGGCGGCGGGCCGGATCGCGGCCGCACAGCAGGAGTGGTTCGCCCGCGAGATCGGCGCCCTGCGCGACGAGCTGGTCAGCGCGGTCAGCGCGGCCATCCCCGAGGCGATCCTCGGCGGCGATCCGGCCCCCGGCGGCCGGCTCCCCGCCAACGCGCACTTCACCTTCCCCGGCTGCGAGGGCGACTCCCTGCTGCTGCTCCTGGACGCCCAGGGCATCGAGTGCTCGACGGGCTCGGCCTGCACCGCGGGCGTCGCCCAGCCCAGCCACGTCCTGCTCGCCACGGGCACCGACCCGGATCTGGCCCGCGGCACCCTGCGCTTCTCCCTCGGCTCCACCTCGACCAAGGCGGACGTGGACGCGGTGGCCGCGGCGATCGGCCCGGCGGTCCAGCGGGCGCGCAGCGCGGGGCTGACGTGAGCGGGGCCCGTCCGGACCGGGGCGAGCGGCACTTACGGCCCGCTGCTCAGGCCCTGGCGGCGCCGGCCCGGTCGTAGGCCTCCTTGACCAGCCGCATGTACCGGTCCCAGTCCCAGTGCGGCCCGGGGTCGGTGTGATCGGTCCCCGGCACCTGCACGTGCCCGATGACGTGCTCGCGATCGGGCGGGAAGTCGTAGCGCCGGCATATCGCCGCGGTCAGCCGGGCCGAAGCCGCGTACATGGCCGCCGTGAAGTCCGCGGGGCGGTCGACGAACCCCTCGTGCTCGATGCCGACACTGCGCTCGTTGTACTCCCGGTTCCCCGCGTGGAACGCCACGTCCAGCTCCCGGATCATCTGGGCTATGTGCCCGTCCTGGCGCACCACGTAGTGCGCGGCCGCGCCGTGCCAGGGGTCCTTGAAGACCTTCAGCGTGCCCTGGTAGCTGCCCTGGGTGACATGGATGATGACGCGGTCGACCGTGTAGTCGGCGGGCCGGTCCGCCCGCCGCCAGTTCGCCGCGGCCGCCGCCACCCACTCCGCGCCCCGGAAATCCACCGCCCCGGCCGTGCGCGGCTTGTCGACGCCCGGCACCTGCCACCACATGTGCGCGAGGTCGCTGCGCGCGAGCAGCCCCACGCCGAAGGCCGACGCCACCCCGCCGAGCACCAGGGTGCGCCGGCTGATCACCCGATCCCCGTCCCCGCCGCCCTTGGCACCCATACGCCGCCCCCGCTCGCACTCCCCGCCGTCCCCCTACGAGATCCACAACGCATATCCGGGGGAGTCGGTTCCCGATGCCCCGTACCCTGTACGTGCTATGACTTCGCAGACCTCGATGCCTCCAGCCGACCGCCCCCTCCGCGTCCTCGCCGCCATGTCGGGGGGCGTGGACTCCGCCGTCGCCGCCGCCCGCGCCGCGGAAGCCGGCCACGACGTGACGGGCGTGCACCTCGCCCTGTCCGCGAACCCGCAGTCCTTCCGCACCGGCGCCCGCGGCTGCTGCACCATCGAGGACTCCCGCGACGCGCGCCGCGCGGCGGACGTCATCGGCATCCCGTTCTACGTATGGGACCTCGCCGAGCGCTTCCGTGAGGACGTGGTCGAGGACTTCGTCGCCGAGTACGAGGCGGGCCGCACCCCGAACCCGTGCCTGCGGTGCAACGAGAAGATCAAGTTCGCCGCGCTCCTCGACAAGGCGCTCGCCCTCGGCTTCGACGCGGTCTGCACGGGCCACTACGCGCAGGTCGTCGTGGACGCGGCCGGCAACCGCGAGCTGCACCGCGCCTCCGACATGGCCAAGGACCAGTCCTACGTCCTCGGTGTCCTGGACGACCGCCAGCTCGCCCACGCGATGTTCCCGCTGGGCGACACGGTGACGACCAAGGAGGAGATCCGCGCGGAGGCGGAGCGCCGGGGCCTCGCCGTCGCCAAGAAGCCCGACTCGCACGACATCTGCTTCATCGCCGACGGCGACACCCAGGGCTTCCTCGCCTCCCGCCTCGGCAAGGCGGAGGGCGACATCGTCGACGCGTCAGGGGCGAAGGTGGGTACGCACGAGGGGGCGTACGGCTTCACCATCGGCCAGCGCAAGGGCCTGCGCATCGGCACGCCCGCGCCGGACGGGAAGCCGCGCTACGTCCTGGACATCTCCCCGGTCGACAACACGGTGACGGTCGGTCCGGCCGACGCCCTGGACGTCACCGCCCTGACGGCGATCAAGCCCCGCTGGTGCGGAGCGGCGCCCTCCGGGCCCGGCACGTACACGGCGCAGCTCCGCGCACACGGAGGCGAGACGCAGGTCACGGCCGAACTGGTCGACGCCACCCTCCAGGTGACCTTCACGGAGCCGGTCCGGGGGGTGGCCCCGGGCCAGGCGATCGTTCTGTACGACGGGACGCGGGTGGTGGGGTCGGCGACTATCGCCACGACGGCTCGGGCCGCTGCGTCGGTCTGAATTCGACCCCGGGCCGGGCAAGGCATGCGGGAGTCCCTGCCGTGGCACTCCACAGGTCTCGCAGACTCGTGGTCGCAATGCCTACGCACCACGCGTCCAGCAGGACCAGCGCTGCCAGACCCAGGGACAGTTCGCCGCGCCTGATCAGCAGTTCGCTGAACCCTGTCATCCATGCAGCGAGGGCCACCGCCCACAAGGCCCGGCTGCAACTGTCATTCTGTGACAGTTTGCGGGTGGGGTCATTGGGGTCCTGGAAGTCCATGAGAGTTGTGCTCCTGGTGTCTTGCTAGACCAACTTGTTGTCGTAGCTTTTTCCGACAACGGGAAACTTTTTGAGTTCATTCGACAGTGCCACCGACGTGAGTCCGATACCGCCGAGTAGCGCGTTCAGGGCCAGCATGAAACGGTCGTACTCCTTCACGAGCTCGTGGTAGGCCTGGATCATTGAATTCACCCGTTCAACAGCCAAAGCGACACCGACGAAGGAGCCCGTGAATCCGACACCTGTGAGAGCCATCGCAGTAGACGCTGCAGCCGCAATGGCGACCTGTGCGCCCTTGTCGCAGATGTCTGCGACCGCCGATTTGGCGAGTTCCGCGAAGGAGAAGACCATCTTGGTGACGCCTGTGTAGCGGTCGCGCAATTCGTGGAAGGCGTCGTGGGCCGTATCGAGCTTGGCCGCCACCTTGTCGAAGTACTTCCAGGCGGCGTCTGCGGCGTTCCCTCGCCACGTGGTTGCGAGCACCTGATTGCCGTGCCGAAGGTCGGCCGCGACATCTGCGCAAAGTTCCCCCAGGCAGTGCCATGCGTCGGCGCAAGCGGCGTAGTCCTGCCAGTCTCCCGAGAACCAATTGGCGACGCTTCCGAGAACGTCCCAGTCGAAAGCCAGCTTGATGCCCTCGTTCGCCAGCGCGGACGGGCTGCCGAGATCCAGCAGGGTGCCTGCTGTCTTGTGGATGGGAGCGAAGACGAACTCGTCCGCATGTCCCTGGAGCCAGCCGTCCGTGCCGCCGGACGGTTTCAGACGGCCTGTCGCATCTCGGACGTCCGCAAACGACAGAGTGCCGCTTGGCCGGGCCCGGGGGACGTGTGCGGAATACTGTCCCGTCGGGTACGTCGCGTCGAGCTCACGAGCTCGGTCGAAGTCCACTGTCTGGTACCAGGTGGCTGTCTTTTTCAGCTCTGCCTTCGAGGCCCGAAGGATCACACCGAACTGCGTAAGGACCTCTCTGGCTTCGCGATTCCTCTCGACGTGGTCACCAAGAGCGAGGTCCCAGGCTCCTTCCGCCCAGGAGAAGCCGATAGAGGTGCTCCTGTTCAAGTAGGCGAGAGCAGTGTCACAGTCCTCACCAGCCCTGCGCACCAGACCGGCGTAACCGATCAGGTCACCTGATTCCACGGCCAGCGTCATGCGCGTCCACCGCCCGACCGCTCGGCCTTCAAGAGCGCCCGCTCCTCGGCCACGTGGCGTTCGCCTTGCTGGGCCAGCGACTCACGCTCGGCGTCCGGCATCGCCTCCCACTGCCGGCGAAAATCCCGGCCCTGGTCGATCACCGCCTCCGCATACGCAGGAATGCGCGTCGCCTCCCGCAACCCCACCCGCCCCGCCAGAACCTCCCGGGCCATTTCCTTGAGGACGGGGCCCGAGTCGCCGCGGTGGAAGACCTCCAGGGCCTTGCGTAAGAGGCGTTGCTGGACGGGGTCGTCGGTGAGGTCCATGCAGGAAGTGGCCCGGGCGGGCCGGTGGGGCGTGTCGGTGGTCACTACGTCTCCTGGGTGCGGCACGGCGTATCGCGGAGAGCGCACAGTAGTGATGCCGGGGGAGCAGCGGGCCGCTGGAGAGCACCGCGTACTGCACCCCGGGCGGCCAGCCCTCAACGCCCCGCTGGCCGACCCCCGCCAGGAAGGATCATCCGATCGGGCGAGGCGTCAACGGGGCTCAGCCGCGGGCCCCCAGGTAGTGGTGCAGAACCCCGGACAGCCGCGCACACCACCCGCCCGCCCGCGACCGCCGCCGCGCCCGCACCCGGCACTCGTAGACCGGCCCGCTGTACTCATCGGCGGCGACGAACTCCGGCCCGCCTGTTGCCCGTGACCCCGCGTCACACCTGCCGGCCCTTATCCCACCACCTCCACCTCGTAGAAGCAGAAGTGCCCCTTGATCGCGGCCACGTCCGGCTTGGGGTCCGGGTAGGACCAGACGGTGTCGGCGGCGTCCGGGAGCGACCAGTAGGAGGCGGTTCCCTTGAAGGGGCAGTACGTCGTCGTCTCCGACGGCGTCAGCAGCTCCTGGGTGACGTCCTCGCCCGGCAGGTAGTAGCGCACGGGACAGCCCGTCTCGCGCAGCACCAACGGCCGCGCGCTGTCGGCGACCACCTGCCCGTCGCGGACCACACGCACCCGCTCCGTACCTTGCTCGATCGTGATCTTGTGTCCGGCAGTCATACCGGGTTCAGCGCCCCGGGAGCCCCGGTTCTTCCCCGGACGGGGCCCCGTACCGTGAACCCCATGAACATCTGCGTCTTCCTTTCCGCCGCCGACCTCGACGACCGCTACACCCGCCCGGCCCGTGAGTTCGCCGAGCTGCTCGGCCGGGGCGGCCACACGCTGGTGTGGGGCGGCTCGGAGAGCGGGCTGATGAAGGTCGTCGCCGACGGCGTGCACGAGGCCGGCGGGCGGCTCATGGGGGTCTCGGTGGACTTCCTCGCGGACCGGGCGCGCACCGTCACCGCGCCGGACGAGATGGTCGTCGCCAAGGACCTCGCCGAACGCAAGGCGCTGCTCCTGGCGAAGGCCGACGCCGTCGTGATCATGGTGGGCGGCACCGGGACGCTCGACGAGGCCACCGAGATCCTGGAGCTGAAGAAGCACGGCAAGACCACCATGCCGGTCGTGCTGCTCAACTCGGCCGGGTTCTACGACGGGCTCAAGGAGCAGTTCCGGCGCATGGAGGACGAGGGCTTCCTGCCGGTTCCCCTCACCGACCTGGTGTTCTTCGCCGAGGAGCCCCTCGGCGCCGTGGCCTACCTGGAGGAGTCACAGGGCGTCGAATAGTGCGACCATGGCGGCCATGACAGGCACAGCCACCCATGTGATCACCGGCGCCGGTTCCGGCATCGGCGCCGCCGTAGCCCGCCGCCTCCACGCGCGCGGGGACGAACTGTTCCTCCACGCGCGCGACGCGGGCCGCGCCAAGGAACTCGCCGCCGAGTTCCCCGGCGCGCGGACCCTCGTCGGCGACCTCGCCGACCCCGACAAGCTGTCGTGGGCGTTCTCGCACCAGTCGCTGCCGGACCGGATCGACTCGCTGCTGCACATCGCCGGCGTCGTCGACCTGGGGAAGGTCGGCGACCTCACCCCCAAGTCCTGGCGCCACCAGCTCAACGTCAACCTCGTCGCCCCGGCCGAGCTGACCCGCCACTTCCTGCCCCAGCTCCGTCTCGCCCAGGGCCACGTGCTCTTCGTGAACTCCGGCTCCGGCCTCAACGCCGGCCCCGAATGGGCCGCGTACGCCGCGTCCAAGCACGGCCTCAAGGCCCTCGCCGACTCGCTGCGCCACGAGGAGCACGCGCACGGGGTGCGGGTCACCTCCGTCTACCCGGGCCGCACCGCGAGCGCCATGCAGGCCAAGGTGCACCAGCAGGAGGGCAAGGAGTACGACCCGGCGCGCTGGATCGACCCCGAGTCCGTCGCCACATCGATCCTGATGGCGCTCGACCTGCCGCGCGACGCCGAGGTCAACGACCTGACGGTCCGCCCGGGCCGCTGACGGACGGACTGCCACCGACGCACCGCTGACGACCGGCCCGCCGCCGCGGTTACGTACCCTTCCGGAGTGAACGAAAAGAGCGACTTCAGGTGGGGGCCGGCCACAGGCGTCGGTTCGATGCCCGGCGGCGATGCCCGAGAGGCCGCCAAGACCGTCACCGGTTCCTTCGAGGGCCCCGAGCAGGGGATGCCGTTCCTCGCCGAGCTGCCCGTCCGGGGGCCGGGCGCCGACATGATCGGCCGCACCGCCGGGCTGCTCGTGGACCTCTACGCGCGCGTGGAGCCCAGCGGCTGGCGTATCGGTGACCGGCCCGGCCGCGACACCAAGCGCGCCCGGTCCTGGCTCGGCGAGGACCTGGACGCGCTGGAGGAGTTCACCCAGGGGTACGCGGGGCCGGTCAAGGTGCAGGCCGTCGGGCCGTGGACGCTGGCGGCGGCCCTGGAGCTGCGCAACGGGCAGGCCGCGCTCTCCGACCCCGGCGCCTGCCGCGACCTCGCCGGCTCGCTCGCCGAGGGCCTGCGCGCCCATCTCGCCGACGTCCGGCGCCGCCTCCCCGGTGCCCGGATCGTGCTCCAGCTCGACGAGCCCTCCCTCATCGCCGTGCTGCGCGGCCAGGTCAAGACCGCCAGCGAGTACCGCACCCACCGCGCCGTCGACCGCCAGCTCGTCGAGAGCACCCTGCGCGACGTCCTGGCGGCCGCCGCCGGCGACCCCGTCGTCGTGCACTCCTGCGCCCCCGACGTGCCCTTCGCCCTGCTGCGCCGGGCCGGGGCCGACGCGATCTCGTTCGATTTCTCCCTGCTCACCGAGCGTGACGACGAGACGATCGGAGAGGCCGTCGAGGGCGGCACCACGCTCCTGGCCGGTGTCGTGCCCGGCGTGGACGGCCCATTGTCGGACCCGGCCGGTAGCGTCATGGGTGTCAGGACGCTGTGGCGCAGGCTGGGGCTGAATCCGGGATCTCTCGCGGAGTCGGTCGTGGTCACGCCGTCGTGCGGACTCGCGGGCGCCTCACCCGCGTACGCCCGCGCGGCGCTCGCCCACTGCGCCCGGGCGGCGAGGTCGCTCGCGGACAACCCTGAGTGACCGTGGACCGAGGGCAACGGGAGGACGAGACGGTGGCTGCCGGAAAGGCCGAACAGGCCGCAGGGGCGGACAGGGCCGGACAGGCCGGGAAGATCGACCGGGCCGCGGGGGAGAGCCCCGTGCCCGCCGACGCCCGGGACGAGCACGGCCGGCTGGCCGAGCAGATCGAGGAACACCGCTTCCGGTACTACGTGAAGGACGCGCCGGTCGTCTCCGACGCCGACTTCGACCAGCTGCTGCGTTCCCTGGAGGCGCTGGAGGAGCGGTACCCGGAGCTGCGCACCCCGGACTCCCCGACCCAGAAGGTGTCCGGTTCGTACGCGACGGAGTTCACCGCCGTCGAGCACCGCGAGCGCCTGCTCTCCCTGGACAACGCCTTCGACGAGCTGGAGCTGGCGGCCTGGGCCGAGCGCGTCGCCAAGGACGTCGGATCGCCCGGCTACCACTTCCTGTGCGAGCTGAAGATCGACGGCCTCGCGGTGAACCTGACGTACGAGAACGGGCGGCTGACCCGGGCGGCCACCCGCGGCGACGGCCGCGTCGGCGAGGACATCACACCGAACGTGCGCACCATCGCCGAGATCCCCCACCGCCTGGAGGGCGACCGCGTCCCCGCGCTGGTGGAGGTCCGCGGCGAAGTCTTCTTCCCCATGGAGAAGTTCGAGGAGCTGAACGCACGGCTGGTGGAGGCCGGGGACAAGCCCTTCGCCAACCCGCGGAACGCGGCGGCGGGTTCCCTGCGCCAGAAGGACCCCCGCGTCACCGCCTCGCGCCCGCTGCACATGGTCGTCCACGGCATCGGCGCCCGCGAGGGCTTCGACATCGACCGGCTCTCGCAGGCGTACGACCTGCTGCGTGAGTGGGGACTGCCCACGGCCAGGCACAACAAGGTCGTCGACGACCTGGACGGGGTCCGCGCGTTCATCGCGTACTACGGGGAGAACCGGCACTCCGTGGAGCACGAGATCGACGGCGCCGTCGTCAAGCTCGACGAGATCCGTCTCCAGGGCCGCCTCGGCTCCACCGCGCGCGCCCCGCGCTGGGCCATCGCCTGGAAGTTCCCGCCCGAAGAGGTCAACACCAAGCTGGTCAACATCCGCGTGGGCGTGGGCCGTACGGGCCGGGTCACGCCGTACGCGCAGGTGGAGCCGGTGACGGTGGCGGGCTCCGAGGTCGAGTTCGCGACGCTGCACAACCAGGAGGTCGTGAAGAAGAAGGGCGTCCTGATCGGCGACACCGTCGTCATCCGAAAAGCGGGCGACGTGATCCCCGAGATCCTCGGGCCCGTCGCCGACCTGCGGGACGGCAGCGAGCGGGAGTTCGTGATGCCCGCCGAGTGCCCCGAGTGCGGCACCCCGCTGCGGGCCATGAAGGAGGGCGACATCGACCTGCGCTGTCCGAACGCCCGCACGTGCCCGGCCCAGTTGCGCGAGCGCCTCTTCTACCTCGGCGGCCGCCAGTGCCTGGACATCGAGAACTTCGGCGCGGTCGCCGCGGCCGCGCTCACCGCCCCGCTGGAGCCCGCCGAGCCGCCGGTGGCCGACGAGGGCGACCTGTTCGGCCTCTCCATCGAGCAGCTGCTGCCCATCAAGGCGTACGTCCGCGACCCCGACAGCGGCCTGCCCAAGCGCGACCCGAAAACCGGTGAGGACAAGGTCGTCACGGTCTTCGCCAACCAGAAGGGCGAGCCGAAGAAGAACGCGGTCGCGATGCTGGAGAACATCGCGGCGGCCAAGGACCGCCCGCTGGCCCGCATCATCAACGGCCTCTCGATCCGGCACGTCGGCCCGGTCGCCGCCGAGGCGCTGGCCCGCGAGTTCCGCTCCCTCGACCGGATCGACCGGGCCACCGAGGAGGAGCTGGCCGCCACCGACGGCGTCGGCGGGATCATCGCCGCCTCGGTGAAGCAGTGGTTCGCCGAGGACTGGCACCGCGAGATCCTGCGCAAGTGGCGCGAGGCCGGGGTGCGCACGGAGGAGGAGGGCGCCGGCGAGGACGAGGGCCCGCGGCCCCTCGAAGGGCTCACCGTCGTCGTCACCGGCACGCTGCAGAACCACACGCGCGACGGCGCCAAGGAAGCACTGCAGAGCAGAGGCGCCAAGGTGACCGGTTCCGTTTCCAAGAAGACGTCGTTCGTCGTCGTCGGGGAGAACCCGGGCTCCAAGTACGACAAGGCCATGCAGGTGAAGGTTCCGGTTCTGGACGAGGACGGATTCGCCGTCCTGCTCGACCAGGGCCCCGAAGCCGCCGCCGAAGTGGCACTTCCCGCCGAAGACCCGACTGCGGAGTAGCGGTTGAAGGCCACCCGTTCGGCGCATACCAGATGCATACGGGTGGCCAGGTCGCATTCGGGCAACAGTGGCCGGGCGAGACCGTCTGGTGCCCGTGGAAGCCTTCTGCGGCCTACTGTTGAGCGTGTGCGTCTGCCGTGTCCTGCTGCGGATGGGGCGCATCCCCCCGGTCGCCGGAGGCCGGGGGAGCGGGCAGGGGACGTGGGCACCGCCGGCTGTGAGAGGGACGGGAATGGAACCGACCGAGAGCGCCGAGGCGGACTCACGGCTGCGTCCGCGCCGTCGCGTGCGGCGCGGGAGGGCCCACCATGGCGGGGGCGACGGCAATGACGCCGGTCGCGGGAAGAACGAGCGCGGTGATGTGGTGAACTGGCGCACCTGGTGGCGTGAGGCGGGACGCGGCTTCGGCCGCCCCGGCGGGGACCGGACCCGGACGGGGTTCGGCAGGGCGCACGGACCCGCGGCCCCGGCCTCCCCGCCGGCCGGCACGGGCCCCGGCGGCAGAGGTGCCCCGGGCACCGGCCCTCACCCGTCAGGCCCAAGGAGCACGAACGGTTCGCCGCCGTTCACCGTCACCCCCCTCGCCGCGACGCCCGCCGGACCCCCGCCGGGCGGCCGGCGCGCGGCGGCGGCCCCGGCCGGCCACCAGCCCGCCGGACAGCCTGCCGGACAGCCCGACACCGCCTCCCGGGCCGCGGCGCTGCCGCTGCTGCCCGGCGCGGTCGTCACGCTCGCCGGTGTCGTCCTCGGCGCCGGGTTCTACCGGGCCTTCGCCGGCCACCACGCCCTCTTCCCCTCCGGCACCGTCGGCTGGTCGCTCGCCGTCCTGACCGGCTTCATCGTCGGCCACCTCGTCGCGCTCGGCCGCGACCGCTGGTGGGGCGGGACCGGCTCCGGCGCCGCCCTCACCCTCGCCGTACTGCTGCTGTACGGCTGGGTCCCGGCCGGGATGGTCAGCCTCACCGTCGTCGTCCTCGTCGGGGTCGCCCGCCGGCACCGCTGGCGCCAGGGCGTCCTGCACGGCGCGATCGACATCCTCGGTATCGGCGCGGGCGCCCTCGTCCTCGCCGCGTTCGGCCGCGTACCGACCGTCGAGGCGCCCTGGCACCCCGAGACCTGGAGCTACTCCGCCGTGCCCGAGGTCGTCCTCGTGGCGGCGGCGTACCTGCTGGTCAGCCGGGCGCTGCTCTGGTACGTCCACGCCCCGCGCCCGGCCGGCCTGCCGACGGTCGCGCGGCCGGCGCTGCTGCGCCAGGGCCTGGTCGGTGTCGCACTGCTCGGCATCGCGCCGCTGGTCTGCGTCGTCGCGATCGCCCTGCCGGTGCTGCTGCCGCTGTTCGCGATCCCGCTGGTCGCGCTCGACTCGACACTCTGGATCGCGCGCGCCCGCGCCGAGGAGCAGCTGCGCGACCCGCTCACCGGACTGCCCAACCGCCAGTGGCTCCTGGAGCGCACCTGGACGGCGCTGGACGACGCCGAGCGGATCGGGGCGCGCAGCGCGCTCATGCTGATCGACCTCGACCGGTTCCGGTCGGTCAACGACACGCTGGGCCATCTCGCCGGTGACCGGCTGCTGTTGCAGATCGCGGACCGGCTGCGGGCCGCTCTGCCGCGCGGCGCGGAGGCGGCGCGGATCGGCGGCGACGAGTTCGCTGTGCTGCTGCCTGTCGCCGAGTCCACGACGTCCGCGTCGCGCGTGGCGCGCAACCTCGTGGCCGCGCTCGGCTCACCGCTGGACCTGGACGGGCTGACGCTGGTCCTGGAGGCCAGCGCCGGCCTCGCCGTCTTCCCCGACCACGCGCTCGACGCCGAGGGGTTACTGCGCCGGGCCGACGTCGCCATGTACCAGGCCAAACGGGACCGTACCGGCGTGGAGGTCTACGAGTCGAAGCGGGACTCCAACACCCCCGACCGGCTCGGTCTGCTGGGCGATCTGCGGCTCGCGCTCGACGCCGGGGACGTGGAGCTGCACTACCAGCCGAAGGTGCAGTTCGACGGCCATGTCGCGGGCCTGGAGGCGCTCGTGCGGTGGGTGCACCCGGAGCGCGGGAAGGTGCCGCCGGACGAGTTCATCGCCATCGCCGAGTCGTCCGGGCTCATGCCGCACCTGACCGAGTACGTCCTGGACACGGCGCTGGCCCAGGTGGCCCGCTGGCGCGCGCAGGGCCTGTACGTGCCGGTCGCGGTGAACGTCTCGCCCAGGGACGTGCACACCCCCGGGTTCGCGGGCACGGTCGCCGCGCGGCTCGCCCGGCACGGCGTCCCGGCCGGCTCCCTCCAGCTGGAGATCACCGAACACGTGCTCCTGGAGGACCCGCAGCGGGCCGCGGACACCCTCGCCGGACTGACCGGCCACGGCGTGAAGATGTCCCTGGACGACTTCGGCACCGGCTACTCCTCCCTCGTCCACCTGCGGCGGCTGCCGGTGAGCGAGCTGAAGATCGACCGCTCCTTCGTGGCCCGGCTCGCCGTGGACAACGAGGACGCGGAGATCGTGCGCTGCACCGTCGACCTCGCCCACTCGCTCGGGCTGCTCGTGGTGGCCGAGGGCGTCGAGGACGACGAGACCTGGGAGCGGCTGCGCGACCTCGGCTGCGACGCGGTCCAGGGCTGGCTCGTCGCCGCGGCGATGCCGCCGGACGAGATGACGGCCTGGCTGCGCGCCCGCGGCTCCCGCGGCTGGCAGCGCGAGACGGCGGCCCTGCCGGCGGCCACGGGGGACGAACCGCGCCCGCTCGGCTGACCCGGGCGCGGGGCCCGGGAGGCAGCGGTTCACCGGCACGGTGCCGGGCCCCATAGGATTGGGGCCGGACCACCCACTCCCACCCAGAGGATCGCTGCATGCCTGGCATCACGCGCGAGGAGGTCGCCCACCTCGCCCGGCTGGCGCGTCTGGAGCTGAAGCCCGAAGAGCTCGACCACTTCGCCGGCCAGCTCGACGACATCATCGGCGCGGTCGCCCGCGTCAGCGAGGTCGCCGACCAAGACGTACCGCCGACCTCCCACCCGCTGCCGCTGACGAACGTCATGCGGGCGGACGAGGTCCGTCCGTCGCTCACCCCCGAGCAGGCGCTCTCCGGCGCCCCGGCCCAGGAACAGCAGCGTTTCAAGGTGCCGCAGATCCTGGGGGAGGACTAAGAAGTCATGACGGACCACATCACCATCATCAAGCTCACCGCCGCCGAGACGGCCGCGAAGATCGCCTCCGGCGAGCTGAGCGCCGTCGAGGTCACCGAGGCCCACCTGGCCCGGATCGAGGCCGTCGACGAGAAGGTGCACGCCTTCCTGCACGTCGACCGCGAGGGCGCGCTCGCGCAGGCCCGCGCCGTCGACGACAAGCGCGCCCGGGGCGAGAAGCTCGGCCCGCTGGCCGGCGTCCCGCTCGCGCTGAAGGACATCTTCACCACCGAGGGCGTCCCGACCACGGTCGGCTCCAAGATCCTCGAAGGCTGGATCCCGCCGTACGACGCGACGGTCACCAAGCGGCTCAAGGCCGCCGACGTCGTCATCCTCGGCAAGACCAACATGGACGAGTTCGCCATGGGGTCCTCCACCGAGAACAGCGCCTACGGCCCGACCGGCAACCCGTGGGACCTCACCCGCATCCCCGGCGGCTCCGGCGGCGGCTCGTCCGCCGCGCTCGCCGCCTTCGAGGCCCCGCTCGCCATCGGCACGGACACCGGCGGCTCGATCCGCCAGCCCGCCGCCGTCACCGGCACCGTCGGCGTCAAGCCCACCTACGGCGGCGTCTCGCGCTACGGCATGGTCGCCTTCTCCAGCTCGCTCGACCAGGGCGGGCCCTGCGCCCGTACGGTCCTGGACGCGGCGCTGCTCCACGAGGTCATCGCCGGGCACGACCCGCTCGACTCGACCTCCATCGACGCCCCGGTCCCGCCGGTCGTCGAGGCAGCCCGCAACGGCAGCGTGCAGGGCATGCGCGTCGGCGTCGTCAAGCAGTTCCGCGGTGAGGGCTACCAGGCCGGCGTCGTGCAGCGCTTCGACGAGTCCGTCGAGCTGCTGAGGTCGCTGGGCGCCGAGATTGTCGAACTGGACTGCCCCACCTTCGACCTGGCGCTCTCCGCGTACTACCTGATCGCGCCGTCCGAGTGCTCCTCGAACCTCGCCCGGTTCGACGCCATGCGCTACGGCCTGCGCGTCGGCGACGACGGCACGCGCTCCGCCGAGGACGTCACCGCACTCACCCGCGAGGCCGGCTTCGGCGACGAGGTCAAGCGCCGCATCATCCTGGGCACGTACGCGCTCAGCTCCGGCTACTACGACGCGTACTACGGCAGCGCCCAGAAGGTCCGTACCCTCATCACCCGCGAGTTCGAGGCCGCGTTCGAGTCCGTGGACGTCATCGTCTCGCCGACGACGCCGACCACCGCCTTCCCGATCGGCGAGCGCGCCGACGACCCGATGGCGATGTACCTCGCGGACCTGTGCACGATCCCGACCAACCTGGCCGGCAACGCCGCCATGTCGCTCCCCTGCGGCCTGGCCCCGGAGGACGGCCTGCCGGTCGGCCTGCAGATCATCGCTCCCGCCATGAAGGACGACCGGCTGTACAAGGTCGGCGCCGCCGTCGAGGCCGCCTTCGTGGAAAAGTGGGGGCACCCGCTGCTAGAGGAGGCTCCGTCGCTGTGAGTGCCATGGCAAAGAAGGCCAAGAACTTCAAGAAGTCCAAGACCGGCGTCTACGTCTCGCTGGCCAGCACCGCGTTCGGTGCGATCAGCGTCGCGAAGCAGGCGAAGCTGGCGCGCAGCGAGAACGACACGCTGCGGCTGCTCGACGCCGCCGTGTCCGCCGCCGCCATCGCCACCGGCCTGGCGATCCTCTACCGGGAGCTCAAGCGCCTGGGCGACGACGACGTCCTGCTGGGCTGAGAGGGATACGTTTCACCGTGACTGCCACGACTGAACTGGTGTCGTACGAGGACGCCCTCGCGACGTACGACCCCGTCATGGGCCTGGAGGTCCATGTCGAGCTCGGCACCAGGACCAAGATGTTCTGCGGGTGCTCCACGGAGCTGAAGCAGGACGCCAACAGCCAGACCTGCCCGACCTGTCTCGGCCTGCCCGGCGCGCTGCCGGTGGTCAACGAGATCGGCGTCGAGTCCGCCATCAAGATCGGTCTCGCGCTGAACTGCGAGATCGCCGAGTGGTGCCGCTTCGCCCGGAAGAACTACTTCTATCCGGACATGCCGAAGAACTTCCAGACCTCCCAGTACGACGAGCCGATCGCCTTCAACGGCTATCTGGACGTCCAGCTGGAGGACGGCGAGGTCTTCCGCGTGGAGATCGAGCGCGCCCACATGGAGGAGGACACCGGCAAGTCGACGCACGTCGGCGGTGCCACCGGCCGTATCCAGGGTGCCTCGCACTCGCTGCTCGACTACAACCGCGCCGGCATCCCGCTCATCGAGATCGTCACCAAGCCGATCGAGGGCGCGGGCGAGCGTGCCCCCGAGGTCGCCAAGGCGTACGTCGCCGAGCTGCGCGAGGTCATCAAGGCGCTGGACGTCTCCGAGGCCCGGATGGACAAGGGCCAGATGCGCTGCGACGTGAACCTGTCGCTGCGCCCGCACGGCCGCGCGGAGTTCGGCACGCGCTCGGAGACGAAGAACGTCAACTCGCTGCGTTCCGTGGAGCGTGCGGCGCGCTTCGAGATCCAGCGCCACGCGGCCGTCCTGAACGGCGGCGGCACGATCATCCAGGAGACCCGGCACTTCCACGAGGAGGACGGTTCCACCACCTCGGGCCGGATCAAGGACAACGCCGAGGACTACCGGTACTTCCCGGAGCCCGACCTGGTGCCCGTCGCCCCGTCCCGCGAGTGGGTCGAGGCGCTCCGCTCCGAGCTGCCCGAGCTGCCGCTCGCCCAGCGCAACCGGCTGATCGAGGAGTGGGGCGTCACCGCCCACGACATGCAGTCGATCCGCAACGCCGGTGCGATCGGCCCGATCGTCGCCACGATCAACGCGGGCGCGGACGCGGCCTCCGCCCGGAAGTGGTGGATGGGCGAGCTGGCGCGCAACGCCAACGAGCAGGGTGTCGACCTGGGTGAGCTGCCCATCACGCCCGAGCACGTGGCGCGCGTCTCCGAGCTGGTCGCCAAGGGAGACCTCAACGACAAGCTGGCCCGTCAGGTCATCGACGGTGTCCTCAAGGGCGAGGGCACCCCGGACGAGGTCGTCGACAAGCGCGGCCTGAAGGTCGTCTCGGACGAGGGCGCGCTCTCCACCGCCGTGGACGAGGCCATCGCCGCCAACGCGGGGATCGTCGCCAAGATCCAGTCCGGCAAGGTGGCCGCCGCCGGTGCCCTCGTGGGCGCCGTCATGAAGGCGACCCGGGGTCAGGCCGACGCGGCGCGCGTCAAGGAACTGATCCTCGAGAAGCTGGGCGTCAGCGAAGGGTGAGCCTCCTTCTGCCGGAGGGGCTGGACATGTCCAGCCCCTCCGGCGATCGGGGAACGGGGTCCGGGGCGGAGCCCCGTGGAACGGAGCAGCACACTGAGCACGACCTCGGCCGAGATCCTGGCCGCAGCTCTCCTCCTGATCACGCTCGCCTTCGCGGTCGTACGGCCCCGCGGCTGGCCGGAGGCGGTCGCCGCCGTGCCCGCGGCCGGCGTCGCCGTCGCCGTCGGGGCGGTCACCCCGGCGCACGCCTGGGCCGAGACAAGAGAACTCCTCCCCGTCGTCGGGTTCCTCGCCGCGATCCTGCTCCTGTCCCAGCTCTGCGCCGACGACGGCCTGTTCAAGGCGGCCGGGGACGCCGTGGCGCGGGCCTGTCACGGCAGTCCGACCCGCATGCTCGGCGGGGTCTTCGTGGTGGCCGCCACGGTCACCGCCGTACTCAGCCTGGACGCCACTGTCGTCCTGCTCACCCCGGTCGTCTTCGCGACGGCGGCCCGGATCGGCGCGCGGCCGCGCCCGCACGTCTACGCCGGCGCCCACCTCGCCAACTCGGCGTCCCTGCTGCTGCCCGTCTCCAACCTGACGAACCTGCTGGCGTTCGCGGCGAGCGGGCTGACCTTCAGCCGGTTCGCCGGGCTGATGGCCCTGCCCTGGCTGGTCGCCGTCGGCATCGAGTACGTGGTCTTCCGCCGGTACTTCGCCGCCGACCTCGCGGCGCCCGCGCACGAGCCCGACCCGGGTGAGGCGACCCCCGTCCCGGTCTTCACGCTCGTCGTGCTGGCGCTGACGCTCGCCGGGTTCGTCGGCACGTCGTTCGCGGGCGTCGAACCGCTGTGGGCGGCGTGCGCGGGCGCCGTCGTGCTCGGCGTCCGGTCGCTGGCGCGGCGCCGCAGCACCCCCGGCGAACTGCTGACGGCCCTGAACCTCCCCTTCTGCCTCTTCGTCCTCGCCCTCGGGGTCGTGGTCCGGGCCGTGGTCGACCAGGGGCTCGGCGACGGCATCGCGCACGTCCTGCCCGACGGCTCGTCGCTGGTGACGCTGCTGGCGATCGCGGGCGTGGCCGCGGTCCTCGCCAACCTCATCAACAACCTGCCCGCGATCCTGGCCCTGCTGCCGGCCGTCGCCCCGGCCGGCCCCGGGCCCGTACTCGCCGCGCTGATCGGCGTCAACGTCGGCCCGAACCTCACGTACGTGGGCTCCCTGGCCACCCTGCTGTGGCGGCGGATCGTGCACGACCACGGCACGGAGCCCGAACTCGGCGCCTTCACCCGGCTCGGTCTGCTCACGGTGCCGGCCACGCTGCTCGCGTCGACGGTCGCCCTGTGGGCCGGACTGTTCGTTCTCGGTTAGCGGTTGGACCTTTGTCCCGAATGCTTGGACGTTTACGTTTCGGCTGGTTCTCGTACTTCCCAGGGACATCTGGGGTGGCTACCGTCCCCGCCGAACCACTCAATGGGTCAGTTGCAGACCATTACGCCCGGAGGTCCCGTGTCCCCGTCCTCGCAGTCCCCCCGGCCGTCCGGGTCCCCTGAGCTGACCCGCAGACGCCTCATGGCCGTCGGCGGGGGCGCGCTCGGCGCCGCGGCCGCCGGATCGTTCCTGCCGCCCTCGCTCCAGCGGGCCGTCGCCGCGCAGGCCGAGCACGGCGCGCCGCCCCGGGGCGGGCTCGACGCGATCGAGCACGTGGTGATCCTTATGCAGGAGAACCGGTCCTTCGACCACTACTTCGGGACCCTGCGCGGAGTGCGCGGCTTCGGCGACCGCAACGCGATCCGGCTGCCGGGCGGCACGAGCGTCTTCGAGCAGCCGGGCGCGCTGCGCACCGTCCTGCCCTTCCCGGTGCGCGAAGCGGCGCAGACGCAGAAGAAGGACCTCCAGTACATCGGCGCCCTGGACCACTCCTGGTCCGGCGGCGCCAAGGCCGCGCGCGACGGCTGGCACGACGGGTGGATCACCGCGAAGACCGCGGCGACCATGGCGTACTACACCCGCGAGGACATCCCGCTCCACTACGAGCTGGCCGACACTTTCACCGTCTGCGACGCCTACCACTCCTCCATCCACTCCTCGACCAGCCCCAACCGCAACCACCTGTGGAGCGGCAAGACCGGCTTCGAGCCGACCGGTGACCGGGCCGTCGGCAACGACGCGTACGACGAGGGCACCCACCCCGGCTACGACTGGGGGACGTACGCCGAGCGCCTGGAGAAGGCGGGCGTGAGCTGGCAGACGTACACCGAGTGGGAGAACTTCACCGACAACCAGATCGAGTTCTTCACCACCTTCAAGGCCATCGCGCGCAAGGTCCTCGCCGGCACCGGCCTGACCTACATGGAGGCCTTCTACGCCAAGGTGCGCGACGCGAAGGACGACGCCACGCGCGCCGGACTGCTCGCCGCCCTCGACAAGGGCGTCGCGACGCTGAGCAGGCGGGAGCGGTCCCTGTTCGAGCGGGCGCTGCGGCGCGTGCCGACCGGTGAGCTGGCCACGACGTTCGCCCGCGACGTCGCGCGCGGCACGCTGTCCCGCGTCTCCTACCTCGTCCCGTCCGCGGTGGACTCCGAACACCCGTCCGTCTCCTCGCCGATCCACAGCGCGACCATCGTCTACAAGGTGCTCGACGCGCTCGCCTCCCACCCCGAGGTGTGGAAGAAGACCGCGGTCTTCATCAACTACGACGAGAACGACGGCTTCTTCGACCACGTGCCGCCGCCCGTCCCCGGCCCGGACGTCACGGAGGAGCACTGGGAGGGGCTGCCGACCGGGCTCGGGGTGCGCGTGCCGATGCTCGTCGTCTCGCCGTGGACCGTCGGCGGACATGTCTGCTCGGAGATCTTCGACCACACCTCCGTCATCCGGTTCCTGGAACAGTGGACCGGCGTGCGCGAGCCCAACATCGGTGCCTGGCGCCGCCAGGTCACCGGCGACCTCACCGGCGCCTTCGACTTCCACCACGGCCACCGGCAGCCCGAGGTCGAACAGCCCGGCGCCGTCCCGGCATTCAGCGGCCGCTGGGCCCCGCAGCCGCCGCTGAGGCAGACGATGCCCGTGCAGGAGCCCGGCACCCGGCCGGCCCGCGCCCTGCCCTACCAGCCGGACGCCCACGCGCGCGTGCACGACGGCACGCTGACGCTGGACCTCGTCAACACCGGCCGCTCCAGCGCCCATTTCGCGCTCTACCCGTACGCGGGCGAGTTCGCGGCGCCGGTCCACTTCGACGTCGTCCGGGAGACGACCGTGCCGGTGCGGGCGGGCGCCTACGACTTCGTGGTGACCGGGCCGAACGGGTTCCGGCGCGAGTTCCGCGGACGTACGGACTTCGGCCTCGACGTGACGACGACCGTGGACGCCCGCACGCGCGTCCTGCGCATCCGGCTGCGCGGCACGGGGAAGACGGCCCGCACGGCCACCGTGGGGAAACGGAGCGTCCTGGTCCGGCCCGGCCGGACCGTCACCGTCGTGCACGAGACGGAGCGGGCACACGGCTGGTACGACGTGGAGATCAGCTCCGAAGCCACCTTCCACCGGCGGCTGGCCGGGCACATCGAGAACGGCCGGCCGAGCGTCTCCGGCTGACCGCGGCGGCCGGACGGGCCCGTGTGAGGAACACCACGAAAGCGACAAAGGATCACTTCTTGCTGCAAGAGTGACTGGCTCTTGCTCACGTGTTCTTTGCGGGCCCGTTCAGCTGCACCCGGCTGAGCACCGACTGTTCCCGGTAAAGATCCACCGAACCTCCAGGGAGCACGTCCGTGGCCGCACTCGCACGGTGGTGTGTCAGGCACCGGCTCGTCGTCGTCCTGCTGTGGCTGCTCGCGCTCGGCGCCACGAGCGCGGCCGCCGCGGTCGCCGGGACCGCGTACTCGAACGACTACGAGGCACCCGGCACCGAGTCCGGCCGCGCCACCCAGCTGCTCGACGCGGGCTTCGCCGGCCTCGGCGGCGACAGCGACACCGTCGTCTGGCACATCGACGGCTCCACCGTGCGCGCCGCCGACGTCGAGACGGCGATGAGCAACACGCTGGAGCGGATCGGCGCACTGCCCGGTGTCTCCTCCGTCGCCTCCCCCTACGACGCCCAGGGCGGCGGCCGGATCAGCGCCGACGGGCACACCGCGTACGCCACGGTCACCTTCGCCGAGCAGGCCGACGACATCCCGCGGAGCCAGGCGCAGGCGGTCGTCGACACGGCGCGCGCCGCCGAGACCCAGGGCCCGGACGGGCTCCGGGTGGAGCTGGGCGGCAGCGCCGTCGCCCTCACCGAGCCCACGTCCGCCCACCTCTCGGAGATCATCGGCGTCGTCGTCGCGGCCGTCGTGCTCTTCCTCGCCTTCGGCTCACCGGCCGCCGCCGCGCTGCCCATCGCCACCGCGCTGATCGGTGTCGGCACCGCGTACGCGGGCATCGGCCTGCTCGGCCACGCCATGACCGTCGCGGACTTCGCGCCGATGCTCGGCATGCTCGTCGGACTCGGCGTCGGCATCGACTACGCGCTGTTCATCGTGGTCCGCCACCGGCGCGGCCTCAAACGCGGGCTGCCCGTCGCGGCCGCCGCCGAACAGGCCGTCGCCACCACCGGACGGGCCGTCGTCTTCGCGGGCGCCACCGTGTGCATCGCGCTGCTCGGCATGCTCGTCCTGCGGCTCAGCTTCCTCAACGGCGTCGCCATCGCCGCGTCCGTGACCGTGCTGCTCACCGTCGCCGCCTCCATCACCCTGCTGCCGGGCCTGCTCTCCTTCATCGGGATGCGGGCCCTGTCCCGGCGCGAGCGGCGCCGGCTCGCCGCGCACGGGCCCGCGCCCGAGCTGCCGACCGGACTAGCCGCCCGCTGGGCCGCCTTCGTCGAACGCCGCCCGAAACTCCTCGGCGGCCTCGCCCTGGCCGCCGTCACCGTCCTCGCGCTGCCCACCCTCTTCCTCCACCTCGGCACCTCCGACCAGGGCAACAACCCCGCGTCCAGCACCACCCGGCAGGCCTACGACCTGCTCGCCGACGACTTCGGACCCGGCGTGAACGGCCCGCTCACCCTGGTCAGCGCCGTGGACGGCGCCCAGGACAAACTCGCGTTCGGCCGGCTCGCGGGCGAGCTGCGCGCCACCGACGGCGTCGCTGCCGTCTCCGCGGTGACGTACAACCACGACGACAGCACCGCCTACCTCACCGTCGTCCCCAACTCCGCGCCGCAGTCCGGCGCCACCAGCGACCTCGTCGACCGGCTGCGCGCCGACGTCGTCCCCGCCGCCGAGACGGGCAGCTCCCTCCAGGTCCAGGTCGGTGGCGTCACCGCGAGCTACGACGACTTCGCCGAGGTCGTCATCGGCAAACTGCCGCTGTTCGTGGGCGTCGTGGTCGGGCTCGGCTGCCTGCTCCTGCTGCTCGCGTTCCGCTCGGTCGGCATCCCGCTGAAGGCCGCCGCCATGAACGTCGCCGCCGTCGCCGCCTCCTTCGGCGTCGTCGTCGCGGTCTTCCAGTGGGGCTGGGGAAGCGAACTCCTGGGACTCGGCCGCTCCGGCCCCATCGAACCGTTCCTGCCGGTCATCATGGTGTCGGTGCTCTTCGGCCTCTCGATGGACTACCAGGTGTTCCTGGTGAGCCGGATGTACGAGGAGTGGCTGGAGACCGGCGACAACCGGCGGGCCGTCCGGGTCGGTCTGGCCGAGACCAGCCGCGTGATCAACTCGGCGGCCGTCATCATGATCTCCGTCTTCCTGGCCTTCGTGCTCAGCGGCGACCGGGTGATCGCCATGTTCGGCATCGCCCTGGCCGCCGCGGTCGCCGTCGACGCCTTCCTCCTGCGCACCCTCCTGGTCCCCGCCCTGATGCACCTGCTCGGCGGCGCCAACTGGTGGCTGCCCGGCTGGCTCGACCGCCGTCTGCCCCGCCTCAGCATCGAGCCGCCGGAGTGCCGGGCCGCGGCGGATGCGAGGATCCCCGGGCGGCGCCGCCCGGCGGGCGGCGCGCTGGACGAGGTACGGACGAAGGAGCCCGATGTACGCGATACCGCTCAGTGACGACGGCGGCGCCGAGCTGCGCCCTCTGGAGACCTGGCACGCGGCGGAGTTCCTCCGCCACCTCGACCGCGGGCGGGAGTTCATCGGGCAGTTCATCCCGTTCGGCAAGGACGCCACCGATGTCGCCTCCGCCCGCGCCCTGCTGCGGCGGTACGCGGACAAGCGCGCCGCCGACAACGGCGCCCTGCACGGCATCTGGCTGGACGGCGAACTCGTCGGCGGTGTCCTCTTCCGGGTCTTCGACGCCGCCGCCGGCACCTGCGAGGTCGGCTGCTGGCTGGAGCCCGCGGCCACGGGGCGCGGCCTCGTCACCCGCGCGGCCGGGATCCTCATCGACTGGGCGGTCGAGGAGCGCGGCATCCACCGCGTCGAGTGGGTCGCCGCGGCGGGCAACACCCCCAGCACCAGCGTCGCCCGCCGCCTCGGCATGCGGCGGGACGGCGTCCTGCGTGAGTCCTTCCTCTACGGCGGAGTCCGCCACGACCAGGAGATCTGGTCCGTCCTCGCGCCCGAGTGGCGCACCGCACGCCAGGCCCCCGAGAAACGTTAAGAGACTTCTCAGACTCCGTCCGTACGGTGCGCACCATGACTACGAAGACTGATGCGCAGCCCGACGCCGCCGAGCGGAAGGAGAACGAGGAGGCCGTCGAGGCGACCGAACCGACGACCACGACCGGTCAGACCCCCACGGTCCCTGACAATGCCGTCACGGACACCGCTGCCACGGACACCGCTGTCACGCACACCGCCGTCGCCGGGGGAGCTACGGACGACGCGGACGAGGACGTGACCGACGAGGAGCTCCTTGCAGCGGAGGAGGCCGCCGCGCGCCCGTCCGGCGTCGGGCAGGGCGCGGGCGCCATCGTCTCGGTCGGCCTCGGCGTCATCGCCCTCAGCGGCAGCTGGCTCGGCACCGTCGCCTCGGCCCGCGAGTCGCTCATCGGTCAGCTCAACACCGCGCAGACCGCCGGCGTCGCCAAACAGGTCTCCGAGGTCTACGGCGACTCCTGGCACGCCGCCGCCCTCGTCGGCGGTGTCTTCGCCCTCGTCGCCCTGGTCGTAGGCGCCTTCGTCCTGGCCAAGCCCGCGTTCGGCGCGCCCGGCAGGCCGCAGGCGGCCTGGATCAAGTCCACCGCGTGGGCGGGCGTCTCCCTCGGCGTCCTCGGACTGCTGCTCGCCGTCGCCAAGTACTCGGACCTGATCCTGGGCCTGCCCAAGACCAGCTGACCCCGGCGGACCCGAACCCCGGACCCGAACCCCGGGCCGGGTCCGCACCGCCCCGGGGCGCAAGGCATCTGAGGCCCGGCTGCCCCGAGGCACCCGCTGCCTTACGCCCTGCGGTGCTCATGGCCCCTCGGCCTAAGGCACCTGAGGCCCCGCCTAAGGCACCCCCGTCCTCGAACATGCGGCACTCTCCCGATGTGGCGCACCCCCCTGGCACACGAGAGTTGAGGCATCGCGGAGAACGCTCCGCGAGAACCGCAGACGATCGTCACCAGGGAGACGAGATGTTCGAGTACGAACTGCACCAGGCCCGCACCGCCGAACTCATCGAGCGGGCGGATGCCTACCGGCTGGCCCGCGCCGCCACCAAGGCCCGCCGCGCCGCCCGCCGCTCGGCCCGCCACGAGGCCGAGAGGCGGGTGAGGACGGGCGGACTGCGCCGGCACCGTGCCCCGCGTGCGGCATGAGCACGGCCCCCGGTCCCGGGAGAACGCACCCGACGACAGGCCCCGGGCAGACCCCGGAGGAACCCGCGAAGCAGTCCACGGGGGACCGCGTGAGGAAGGCCGCGGGGGACCTCATGAGGAAGGCCGCGGGGGACCTCATGGGGAAGGTCACGGGGGAGGCCGCGGGGGACCTCATGGGGAGGTCCACGGAGGAGGGCGGACCGCCCGTCCTCCTCCGCTTCCCCGCCCCCGTCCACGGTGCGGAAAACGAGGCCGCACCCTCGTATCCGTGTGCGATGCTCGGCCCTGTGAAGACCAGGTCCGTCAGCCCGGTGTTCGTCGGCCGCGCCGACGAACTCGGCATACTGCACACCGCGCTCGCGCGCGCCGTCGACGGCGTGCCTCAGGCGCTCCTGCTCGGCGGCGAGGCCGGGGTCGGCAAGACCCGGCTCGTCGAGGAGTTCGCCGCCGCGGCCTGCCGGCAGGGCGCGGTCGTCGTCACCGGCGGATGCGTCGAGATCGGCGCCGACGGACTGCCCTTCGCCCCCTTCTCCAGCGCCCTGCGTGCCCTGCGCCGGGCCCTGCCCGACGCCTTCGACACCGCGGCCGCCGGCCAGGAGGACGAACTGGCCCGGATGCTGCCCGAGTTGGGCGACCACGCCCTGCGGCGCCTGCACGAACGCGGTGACGAGACCGCCACCGCCCGCCTCTTCGAACTCACCGCCCGCCTCCTGGAACGCGTCGCCGCCGACCACACCCTCGTCGTCGTCCTCGAAGACCTGCACTGGGCCGACGCCTCCACCCGCCACCTCCTCGCCTACCTCTTCCGCACGTTGCGCAGCGGCCGCCTCGGCGTCGTCGCCACCTACCGCGCCGACGACGTGCACCGCCGCCACCCGCTGCGCCCCCTGCTCGCCGAACTCGACCGGCTGCGCACCGTCACCCGCATCGAACTCGGCCGCCTCAGCCGCAGCGAAGTGGCCCGCCAGGTCGCCGGCATCATGGCCGCGGAGCCCGACCGGGCCCTCGTCGACGACATCTACCGACGCTCCGACGGCAACGCCTTCTTCGTCGAGGAACTCGCCGTCTCCGCCGCCGAGGGCTGCGCCACCGGCCTCACCGACTCGCTGCGCGACGTCCTCCTCGTCCGCGTCGAATCGCTCCCGGAGTCCGCCCAGCGCGTCGCCCGGATCTGCGCCGAGGGCGGCTCCACCGTCGAGTACCCGCTGCTCGCCGCCGTCGCCCGGCTCGGCGAGGACGACCTCATCGAGGCCCTGCGAGCCGCCGTCGGCGCCAACATCCTGCTCGCCACCGAGGACGGCGACGGCTACCGCTTCCGCCACTCCCTGGTCCGCGAGGCCGTCAGCGACGACCTGCTGCCCGGCGAGCGCTCCCGCCTCAACCGCCGCTACGCCGAAGCCCTGGAGGCCGACCCGGCCCTCGTGTCCGCCGACGCCCGCGCCATGCGCCTCGCCACCTACTGGTACCACGCCCACGACCCGGCGAAGGCCCTGCCCGCGGTCCTCGGCGCCTGCGTCGAAGCCCGCCGCCGGCACGCCTACGCCGAGCAACTCCGGCTCCTCGAACGGGCGATGGAGCTGTGGGACGGAGCGCCGCAATCCATCCGGGCCACCCTCCACGTCGGCGACTACGCCGACTCCTATCCGGCCTACGGCTGCGACCCCGCCACCACACCGCTCGGTTACCTCGACCTGATGGGCGAGGCCTCCGTCGCCGGCCGCCTGTGCGGGGAGCGGGAACGCGCCCTGAAGATCAGCAAGCGCGCCGTCCGGATCCTCGACGAGGCCGCCGCTCGCGGCGAGGGCGACCCCTTGCGCGCCGCCTGGTTCTGGATCGAGCGCTCCCGCATCAGCTCCCACGCCGGCCGCGGTGACGGCTGGGACGAGATCGCCACCGCGCAGCGGTTGGTCCGCGGACTGCCGCCGTCCGCGGTCCACGCCCTGGTCCTCACGCACGTGGCCGCCTGGGGCATGCTGCACAGCCCCGGCGCCGAGACCCTCGCCGCCGCCGAACGCGCCGTCGAGTACGCGCGCATGGTCGGCGACGAGGAGACCGAACTCCACGCCCGCCTCATCCTCGGCGGTCTCCTCGTCGACGCGGGCGACATCGAGCGGGGCTTCGCCGAGATGTACACGGTGCGCGACCGCTCCACCGAGATCGGCCTGATCGCCCGCCTCAACAACGTCAACGTCAACCTGCCCTCCTGCCTCGAAGGCGTCGGCCGCTCCGAAGAGGCGCTGCGCATCTGCGACGAGGGCATCGCCCTGTCCCGCCGCTACGGCCTCACCGACAACAGGGGCTGGGTCCGCTCCAACCAGGCCGAGTCCCTGATCTCCCTCGGTCGCTGGGACGAGGCCGTCGAGGCCGCGGAGTGGACCCGCCGCTCCGCCCTGAGCGGCAGGCCGCGCGGCAGCTCCTGCGTGCACCTCGCGACCGTCTCGCTGGACCGCGGCGCGCTTCAGGAAGCGGCGGACCATCTCGCCGCCGCCCACAAGCACTACGGCACCCACGACCCGATGCCGCAGTACACCCTTCCCCTCGCCCATCTCACCCTCGCTCTCGCCACCGCCCAGGGCCGGCTCCCCGACGCCCGCGCCGCACTCGAACGCGTCGTCACCGCCGGCCTCCCGCCCTCCATGCACCGCTACATCTGGCCCCTGCTGCGCACCGCCGCCGCCGCGGAGGCCGACGCCCGCGGCCTGCCCGCCGCCGACACCGGCCGCGCCGAGACCCTCGAACGGCTCCGGGACGCGGCCAAGCGCCAGGCCACCCCGGCCCCCGTCTGGCAGGGCCACGAACAGTGGGTCCGCGCCGAAATCCTGCGCGCCGAAGGCCGCGACACCCCGGACGACTGGTCCGCCACCGTCCCCCTCTTCGAACCCCTGGGGCGCCCCTACGACCTGGCCCGCGTCCGCTTCCGCCTCGCCGAGTCCCTCCTCCTCTCCGCCGCCCCGGGCACCGGCCCCGGCGAGAGCGACCGCGACCGCGCCACCGAACTGCTCCGCCTCGCCGGCGCCGTCGCCGACCACCTCGGCGCCCGCCCGCTCGCCGAGTCCGTCGCCCTGCTCGCCCAGCGCGCCCGGCTCAGCCTCACCCCCTCCGTGCCGCCCCAGGACGCCCCGGCCGACCCCGCCGGGGAGCTGGGCCTCACCAGCCGTGAACGGGACGTGCTGCGCCTGGTCGCCGACGGCGGCAGCAACCGCCAGATCGCCGCGGAACTCTTCATCTCCCCGAAGACCGTCAGCGTCCACGTCTCCAACATCCTCGCCAAGCTCGGCGTCGCGGGCCGCGGAGAGGCGGCCGCCCTCGCCCACCGCCTGCGCCTCTTCCCGGAGCAGCCGGTGCCGGTCCCGGCTGCGGTGCCGGTGCCGAGTGCGGTGCTGGTGCCGCCCGGGGGTTCGGCCTGAGCCCTGCCGGCTCAGGCCGAGGACTCCGACGGGCGCTCCCGTACGCTGAACGGGAGGCTCGGTTCCGACGCCCACCGGGAGGCGCGGTGTTCAACATGTTCGAGGAACTGTTCGCGCCCGGCCGCAAGCACGCTAACGACGAGCGCAAGCGCTTGGAGCTGACCCGGGTCGACCTGAACGACGGTGACCCCGGCCGCGGCCCCATAGACCTCTCCTCCGGCAAGGTCGTCGTCCGACCCCCGCACCAGACGGAGGGGGAGCCCGAGGATCTGCCGGGGCCTGAAACCGGGGCGGGAGCGGAAGCCGGTCCGGGGTCCGAAACCGATTCGGGAACCGCAACCGATCCGGTGCCCCCGCCGGGCTGACCGCCCCCCGGGCTGTCTCTCGGGAAGGCGGCGACCGGAACCCGTCAGCTCACCTTCAGCTCCAGGATGCGGTCGTCCCCCTTGCTCGGGGTGCCCCGCGTGTCCGTCTCGCTCGTCACCAGCCACAGCTTGTCCCCACCCGCGGCGACCACCGTGCGCAGCCGCCCGTATCTTCCCTTCAAGAACTCCTGCGGCTCATGGGCCGCCTTCGTGCCGTCCAGCGGGATGCGCCACAGGCGCTCCCCGCGCAGGCCCGCCATCCAGATCGAACCCTTGGCGTAGGCGATGCCGCTGGGGGAGGCGTCAGCGGTGTGCCACTGCGCGACCGGGTCGTGGTACCCGGAGTCGCCGCTCTTGCCCTCGGCGTCCGGCCAGCCGTAGTTGTCGCCCGCCACGATGTTGTTCAGCTCGTCCCAGGTGTCCTGGCCGAACTCCGAGGCCCACAGTCGCTTGTCCGTGTCCCAGGCCAGGCCCTGCACATTGCGGTGCCCGTACGAGTACACCGGCGAGTTCCCGAACGGGTTGCCCGGTGCCGGCTCGCCCTCCGGGGTGAGCCGGAGGATCTTGCCGCCGGGGGACTTCTTGTCCTGCGCGTACTGGGTCCGGTAGGTCTCGCCCGTGCCCACGTACAGCAGGTCGTCCGGGCCGAACGCGATCCGCCCGCCGTTGTGGTTCGTGCCCTTCGGGATGCCCTTGAACACCGTGTCCGGAGCGCCCAGCTGCTCGCCGGCGGGCTTCTTCTCGTCGTACAGCATCCGCGCGACGCGGTTGTCCGACTCCGTCGTGAAGTACGCGTAGACCATGTGGTCCGAGGCGTACGACGGCGAGAGCGCGAGGCCCAGGAGGCCTCCTTCGCCGGCCGGGGCCACGCCGGGGACCGCGCCGAGTTCCGTCTTCTTCCCGGTCGCGGTGTCAACGCGGGTGATCGTCCCCTCGTCCCGGGACGAGACCAGCAGGCCCCCCTCGGGCAGCGACGCCAGACCCCACGGCGACTTCAGGCCATCGGCGACGGTGCGGCCGACGGTCACCGAGCCCTTGGCCGGCGGGACGACGTCGCTGGGCTTCGAGGAGGTGGCCGAGGCGCCCGCTTCGCTCCTGCTCGGCGCGGACGACGGGTCTCTGCTCGCCCGCCCGTCGGCACCGGAGGAGCACCCTGCCGTGAACAGGAGCGCGGCACAGGCGGCCACGGTCAACGCGGGCCGCACAGCTTGACGTTGCACGATCAGGTCCCTTCGACGCGACGGTTCTACCGTTCATACACCGCTCACGCCCCGCAGGTTCCCGCCCCCGCCGACCGGACCCGAACCGGTCGCGATGCCCCGGCCGCCTCCGGCCCGATCCTCGGCCCCCGCCCGGCTCCGTCCCGCCCGGCTCCGCCCCGGCCGTGACTCCGCCGCCGACCGAATCCGTCCACCCCCGCCGCCCGAATCCGCTCCACCCCCGCCGACTGAACTCGGGGCGGCCGAGGCTCGCCCCCCCCGGCCCTCACCCGCTCCTCAGTCCCAAGACCCCTGCGCCCGCGGCAACCCCGCTATCTCCGCCAGATCCGCCCCGGTCAGCACAAGATCCGCGGCCCGCGCGTTCTCCACCGCCCACCGCTCGTGCTTGGCCCCCGGCACCGGCACCACGTTCCGTCCCTGCGCGAGCACCCAGGCCAGGGCCACCTGCGCCGGGGTCACCGTCGCGCCGTGGCGGGCCGCGACCCGGCGCAGCCCGGCCACGATCGGCTGGTTCGCCGCCATCATCTCCGCGGTGAACCGGGGGTGGCGGGCCCGCGCGTCGTCCGGCTCGAACCCCTGCCCCGGCGTCAGCGTCCCGGTGAGGAACCCGTTGCCCAGCGGCATCGCCGCCAGGAATCCGACGCCGCGCACCGCGCACCACGGCAGCAGCGACGCCAGCGCCTCGGGCGACCACACCGACAACTCCGCCATCACCGAGCTCACCGGGAACACCTGCTGGATCCGCTCCAGCTGCCGAATCGTTCCGGCATGGAGCCCGGCTCGGCCGCCGCGGCGCGTGGTCCGCGCTCCCACCGCGCACAGCCCGAGCGAGCGCACCTTCCCGGCCCGCACCAGTTCCGCCATCGCGCCCCAGGTCTCCTCGACCGGGACCTCCGGATCCGCCCGGTGCAGCTGGTAGAGGTCGATGACGTCCGTCTGGAGCCGGCGCAGCGACGCGTCGCAGGCGCGCTTCACATAGCCGGGGCGGCCGTTGGCCACGATGTGCTGTTCGCCGACGAGCAGCCCGACCTTCGTCGACACGAACGCGTCCGCGCGCCGTTCCTTCAGGACCCGGCCGAGCAGCAGTTCGTTGGTGAACGGCCCGTACATGTCCGCGGTGTCGACCAGGGTGCAGCCCCGGTCCAGAGCGGCGTGCACGGTGCGCAAGGACTCCTCGCCCCGCCGCCGTGAGCCGGTGTAAGCCCAGTTCATCGGCATGCAGCCGAGCCCGACCGCCCCCACCTCGAGCGCCGCCGCCCCGATCGCCTTGCGCTCCACCTGCCCGTGACCCTCCCTGTCTATGGCCACCAACCTAACCTCTGCACGTCGGCGCGGCTGACATAGCCTCCTGACCATGACTGGTGATGTATGGCTGCCCTTCCGCGCCGACGAGATCCCGGGCCTCCCGAAGGGCCTCGACTACCGCTACTGGAACGGCGAGCCGGACTTTCCCGCGGACCCGGCCGACTGCGCGTACTACGTCGTCCCCTACATGAAGGGCGCCGAGGTCGCCGTCCGGCCGCTGCCCCGGATGACGTCGGTGCGCGCGGTGCAGACCCTCTCCGCCGGCGTCGACCACGTACAGGGCGGTCTCAAGTACCTTCGTCCCGGCGTCGAGTTGTGCAACGCGCGCGGGGTGCACGACGCCAGTACCGCCGAACTGGCCCTTACGCTGATCCTCGCCTCCCTGCGGGGCATCCCCGACTTCGTGCGCGGGCAGGACCGCGGGGAGTGGCGTTCCGGATTCCGTCCGGCTCTCGCCGACAAGAACGTCCTGATCGTGGGCTACGGGGCGATCGGCTCCGCCATCGAGGACCGGCTCGTGCCCTTCGAGGTCGCGCGGGTGGCGCGGGTCGCACGCTCCGCGCGCACCACGGAGCGCGGGCCCGTGCGCCCGCTCGCGGACCTGCCGGAGCTGCTGCCCGACGCCGACGTCGTCATCCTGGTCACTCCGCTCACCGAGGAGACCCGCGGCCTGGCGGACGCCGAGTTCCTCGCGCGGCTCAAGGACGGGGCGCTCCTGGTGAACGTCGGGCGCGGCCCCCTCGTCGACACCAAGGCGCTCCTGGCCGAACTGGAGAGCGGCCGCATCACCGCCGCCCTCGATGTCACCGATCCTGAACCGCTGCCCCAGGAGCACCCGTTGTGGCAGGCTCCCGGAGTACTCGTCTCCCCGCATGTCGGCGGGCCCACCTCCGCCTTCCTGCCGCGGGCCAAGCGGCTCCTCGCCGCCCAGCTCACCCGTTTCGCGACCGGACAACCGCTCGACAACGTGGTCCACACCATCAGCTGACCCAGGGGCGCCGGGGGCCTCACCGGCCACCCCCGTACGGCAGTTGGCGTGCCGGTGCGCACGCTCCGCGCCCGTCCGGACGCACCGCGTACCGCCATCGTCGCTGGTCGTCACGGAGAGTAGAGCAACTATGTCCCTGAGTGACGAGTCTGGTGTATCGTCCCGACTGGGGCAGCGCCGCGCAGCACGCGGCGCCGGGGACGGATGACGGACTGCGAGGGGGGCGACGGGCGATGCACGGCCTATGGGTGAACAATCCGACGTGGCGGGGCCGCCGACGGCGACCCTCGCGCACGCTGCTGCGCGGACGCAGTCCGGGCTGCCGCAGGAACCATCCGCACCGCGGCGGAGCCCGTGGCGGCCGCAGAAGGCATCCGCATACCGGACCGGGCAAGCGGGACGCCGGCGCGGCCCGACGGACCGAGGCGGCCTGGTGACCGCCCAGTCGACGGAGACCGCCCCGATGGGAGCCCCACTGCGCACCGGGCTGCCGGTCCTGCCGCGCGCTCCGCGGCGCACGGTGGGCGCGGGACCGCAGTTCGTGCTCACCGTCCTGTGCGGGGCGTACGCCGCGGGATCGGCGCTCGGCTGGGGCAGTGAGGAAATCGCCCTGTTCATGGGGGACTTCGGGCTGAGCATCGCGGCCGCGGTCGCCGCGGTGTCGAACTTCTTGTACGCCCGCCGCCGGCGCAGCCGCTTTCGAGCCGCCTGGCTCCTGTTCGCGCTCTCCTCCCTGATGGCGGCGGTGGGCAACGGCGTATGGGGCTGGTACGAGGTCGTCCTGCGGGTGCCCGTGCCGACGCCGGGCCTGGCCGACCTCTTCTTCCTCTGCTTCGCGCCGCCCGCGATCATCGGCCTCCTCGTCCTCGCGAAGCGGCCCGTCACCAAGGCCGGATGGATCTGCCTCGGCCTCGACGCCTGGCTGATCGCCGGGTCGCTCGTCACCCTTTCGTGGAGCCTCGCCCTCGCGCACACCGCCGAGTCCGAGGGACAGAGCGTCACCCGCACCGCGCTCTCGCTCACGTACCCGCTGCTGGACATCGCGCTGGTCAGCATGGTGCTCGCGCTGCACTTCCGGCGCTCGTCCGGCAACCGCACGGCGGTGAACACCGCGATCGGCGCGCTCGCCCTGACGGTGATGTGCGACGCCCTGTTCACCTCGCCGCTGCTGCACGCCAGTTACCGCTCCGGGGAGATTCTCGACGCGGGCTGGTTCGCCGGGTCGCTGCTGCTCGCGTACGCCCCGTGGGTGAGCCCCCTGGGCGGGGCGGCCACCGAGGAGCGAGCGCCGGGCCCCGGCGGGCGCTATCAGGTCAGCCACACCCGGCCCATCTCCGGTTCGCTGGCCGCGCTCACCCCGTATCTGGCCGCGGCGGTCTGCACGCTGGGGATCCTCTACAACGTGTTGAACGGCCACAGCGTGGACCGGGTCGTCCTCTTCACGGCCTGCACCGTGGTCCTGGCCCTCGTCGTGCGCCAGGGCATCATGCTCCTCGACAACATCACGCTCACCCAGGAACTGGCGCAGAAGGAGAACCACTTCCGCTCCCTGGTGCAGGGCTCCAGCGACGTCATCATGATCGCCGCTCCGAACGGGATCCTGCGTTACGTGAGCCCGGCCGCCGCCGGGGTCTACGGACGCGACGCGGAGGAACTGGTCGGCTCCGAGCTCGCCACGCTCATCCACCCCGAGGACCTCGGGCGGGTGGTGCACGAGATCCGCAGGTTCCTCGCCGCGAGCCAGGTCGAGGAGCCCACCACCCGCATCGAATGCCGCTTCCGCTCCGGCACCGGAGCCTGGCTGAACGTGGAGTCCACGATCAACCGCCATCACGGCGGTCTGATCCTCAACAGCAGGGACGTCACCGAGCGAGTGCGCCTCCAGGCACAGCTCCAGCACAACGCCGAGCACGACCCGCTCACCGACCTGCCCAACCGCGCCCTGTTCACCAAGCGGGTCGGCCAGGCGCTCAACGGGCGGCGGGCCACCGACCGGGGCACGGCAGTGCTCTTCATCGACCTCGACGGCTTCAAACAGGTCAACGACACGATCGGCCACCAGGCGGGCGACGAACTGCTCGTACAGGCGGCAAGAAGGCTGGCCGACTCCGTACGGTCCGGAGACACCGCGGCCCGGCTCGGCGGTGACGAGTTCGCGGCGCTCATCGTCGGCGACGGGGGCCGCGACCACACCGCCAGGGAGCAGCAGATATACGAGCTGGCCGACCGGCTCAGAATCACCCTCTCCCAGCCCTACACGATCGACGGGCACAAGGGCGTCCGGGTCGCGGCCTCCATCGGCGTCTCGTTCGCGGAGCCCGACATCTCGGCGGGCGAGCTGCTGCGCAACGCGGACCTGGCGATGTACCGGGCCAAGGCCGGCGGGAAGGACCGGGTCGAGCTGTACGCGCCGCAGATGCAGGCCGACGTCGTGCGCAAGGCGGAGCTGTCCACCCGGCTGCGCACGGCCCTGCACGAGGGCCAGTTCGCGCTGCTGCACCAGCCGATCGTCTCTCTCGACGACGGCCGGATCACCGCGGTCGCCGCGCAGGCGCGCTGGCGCTCGTCGCAGGGCCTCCTCTTCACGCCCGGCGAGTTCCTGCGCGTGGCCGACGACGGCGAGCGCACGGCGGAGCTGGGGCGCTGGATGCTGGAGGAGGCCGTCGCGCAGGCGGCCGAGCGCGGCCGCAGCGGACAGGCGACCCCGGTGGCCGTGCGGATGAGCGCGCGCCGGCTCCTGGACCGCGCCATGCCGCTCGGCTCCGTCGAAGGGCTGCTGACGCGGCACGGGCTGCCTTCCGGCGCGCTCGTCATCGAGCTGGCCGACAGCGATCCGCGCGTCCCGCTCGACGAGCTGGAGCGGCGTCTGACGGCGCTGCGCCGGCTCGGCGTCCGGATCGCCCTGGACGGCTTCGGCAGCGGCTACGCGGCCATCACCGCGCTGCGCCGGCTCCCCGTGGACGTCCTGAAACTGGACCGCTCGCTCGTCGAGGGCGTCGTCGAGTCCGCGCGGCTGCACAAGATCACCAGCGGGCTGCTGCGGATCGCCGGGGACCTCGGGCTCGCGTCCGTGGCCGACGGGGTGGACCTGCCCGAACAGGTGCGGGCGCTACGGGCGATGGGGTGCACGCACGGCCAGGGGATGGCGTTCTCCGGGCCGCTCGACGAGTACCGGCTGCGCCGCGCGCTGGCCTCGGGGGAGTACGCCGTACCCGGGGACATGGCCGAGCCGGCGCTGGCCGGAGCGGCCGGGGGGCGCTCACATAATGAGACTCCCGTCCCACCCACTTGACACGCCCGGTGCGCCGGGGGGAGGGTCAGTGCCATGCGCACCCGAATTCTCGTACTTGGAAAGCGCGTCGGCTGAAGCCGGGATCCAGCGGTGGGACCACCGCGATCCCCGGCACCCGCTCCCGGCGCGCTCCCCTCGCTTGCCTCACGGCACGAGGGGTTTTTTGTTGCACCGGACCAGCCGCGCAGCTTGTAGCACCCCCGCACAACCCTCGCAAAAACCCTCAGCATCGAGAAGAGAATGCCGATGACCGAGCAGGCCACCGGGGCCCACCATCCGCAGCCGCGGCCCCGTTCCGGAGGACAGTCCGCCCCTGTCGAGCACGTCACGGGTGCGAAGTCCCTCATCCGCTCGCTTGAGGAGGTCGGGACCGACACCGTATTCGGCATTCCCGGCGGCACGATCCTTCCCGCGTACGACCCGATGATGGACTCGAGCCGGGTGCGCCACGTGCTCGTCCGTCACGAGCAGGGCGCGGGGCACGCGGCGACGGGGTACGCGCAGGCCACCGGCAAGGTCGGAGTGTGCATGGCCACCTCGGGTCCGGGTGCGACCAACCTGGTGACGCCGATCGCCGACGCGATGATGGACTCGGTGCCGCTCGTCGCGATCACCGGCCAGGTCGTCTCCAAGGCGATCGGCACGGACGCCTTCCAGGAGGCGGACATCGTCGGCATCAGCATGCCGATCACCAAGCACAACTTCCTGGTCACCAAGGCCGAGGACATCCCGAAGACGATCGCCGAGGCGTTCCACATCGCCTCCACCGGCCGTCCGGGCCCCGTGCTCGTGGACATCCCCAAGGACCTGCTGCAGGCGCAGACGACGTTCTCCTGGCCGCCGCAGATGGACCTGCCCGGCTACCGCCCGGTGACCAAGCCGCACGCCAAGCAGATCCGCGAGGCCGCGAAGCTCATCACCAGTGCGAAGCGGCCCGTCCTGTACGTCGGCGGCGGCGTCCTCAAGGCCCGGGCCACCGCCGAGCTCAAGGTCCTCGCCGAGCTGACCGGAGCGCCCGTCACCACCACGCTGATGGCGCTCGGCGCGTTCCCCGACAGCCACCCGCTGCACGTGGGAATGCCGGGCATGCACGGTGCGGTCACCGCCGTCACCGCGCTGCAGAAGGCCGACCTGATCGTCGCCCTCGGCGCCCGCTTCGACGACCGCGTCACCGGCAAGCTGGACAGCTTCGCCCCCTTCGCCAAGATCGTCCACGCCGACATCGACCCGGCGGAGATCGGCAAGAACCGCGCCGCCGACGTGCCGATCGTCGGGGACGCCCGCGAGGTCATCGCCGACCTGATCCAGGCCGTCCAGAAGGAGCACAGCGAGGGCCACACCGGCGACTACGCCGCCTGGTGGAAGGGGCTCAACCGCTGGCGCGAGACCTATCCGCTCGGCTACGACCAGCCCGCCGACGGCTCGCTCTCCCCGCAGCAGGTCATCGAGCGGATCGGCCAACTCGCCCCCGACGACACGATCTTCGCCGCGGGCGTCGGCCAGCACCAGATGTGGGCCGCCCACTTCATCCAGTACGAGAAGCCGGCCACCTGGCTCAACTCGGGCGGCGCCGGGACCATGGGCTACGCGGTCCCCGCCGCGATGGGCGCCAAGGCCGGCGCCCCCGGCAAGCCGGTCTGGGCGATCGACGGCGACGGCTGCTTCCAGATGACGAATCAGGAGCTCACCACCTGCGCCCTGAACAACATCCCGATCAAGGTCGCCATCATCAACAACGGCGCCCTCGGGATGGTCCGCCAGTGGCAGACGCTCTTCTACAACCAGCGCTACTCGAACACCGTGCTGCACGCGGGCCCCGAGGGTGACACGCCCCCCAACAAGGGCACGCGCGTCCCGGACTTCGTGAAGCTGTCCGAGGCGATGGGCTGCTACGCCATCCGCTGCGAGCGCCCCGAGGACCTCGACAAGTGCATCGAGGAGGCGAACTCGATCAACGACCGGCCGGTCGTGATCGACTTCATCGTCCACGAGGACGCCATGGTCTGGCCGATGGTCGCCGCCGGGACCTCGAACGACGAGGTCATGGCCGCGCGTGGCGTCCGCCCCGACTTCGGCGACAACGAAGACGACTGAGAGCCGGAACGGAAGAGGGAACCCGCACCATGTCCACCAAGCACACGCTCTCCGTCCTGGTCGAGAACAAGCCCGGCGTGCTCGCCCGGATCACCGCTCTGTTCTCCCGCCGCGGCTTCAACATCGACTCGCTCGCCGTGGGCATCACCGAGCACCCCGACATCTCCCGCATCACCATCGTCGTGAATGTCGAGGGACTCCCGCTCGAACAGGTCACCAAGCAGCTCAACAAGCTGGTCAACGTCCTGAAGATCGTCGAACTGGAGCCGGGCGCCGCCGTCCAGCGCGAGCTGGTGCTCGCCAAGGTCCGCGCCGACAACGAGACGCGCTCGCAGATCGTCGAGATCGTCCAGCTGTTCCGCGCCAAGACCGTGGACGTCTCGCCCGAGGCGGTCACCATCGAGGCCACCGGCTCCAGCGACAAGCTGGAGGCGATGCTCAAGATGCTGGAACCCTTCGGCATCAAGGAGCTCGTCCAGTCCGGGACCATCGCGATCGGCCGCGGCGCGCGCTCCATCACCGACCGGAGCCTGCGCGCGCTCGACCGCTCGGCCTGAGACCGGCCCGACCCCGGTCCCGCCCGCATGGCGAGACCCGAAAACTTCCCGTCCTTCTCCCGCCGTACGGTGGGACGCAACACCAGCACACAAGGAGAACCCCAGTGGCCGAGCTGTTCTACGACGACGACGCCGATCTGTCCATCATCCAGAACCGCAAGGTCGCGGTGGTCGGATACGGCAGCCAGGGCCACGCCCACGCGCTGTCCCTGCGCGACTCGGGCGTCGACGTGCGCGTCGGTCTGCACGAGGGCTCCAAGTCCAAGGCGAAGGCCGAGGAGCAGGGCCTGCGCGTGGTCACCCCCGCCGAGGCGGCGGCCGAGGCCGACGTCATCATGATCCTGGTCCCGGACCCGCTCCAGGCCAAGGTCTACGAGGAGTCCATCAAGGACAACCTGAAGGACGGCGACGCGCTGTTCTTCGGCCACGGCCTGAACATCCGCTACGACTTCATCAAGCCGCCGGCCGGCGTCGACGTCTGCATGGTCGCCCCCAAGGGCCCCGGCCACCTGGTGCGCCGCCAGTACGAAGAGGGCCGCGGCGTGCCGTGTATCGCGGCGGTCGAGCAGGACTCCACCGGCAAGGCCTTCGAGCTGGCGCTCTCCTACGCGAAGGGGATCGGCGGCACCCGCGCCGGCGTCATCAAGACGACCTTCACCGAGGAGACCGAGACCGACCTCTTCGGCGAGCAGGCCGTCCTGTGCGGCGGCACCGCCGCGCTGGTGAAGGCGGGCTTCGAGACGCTGACCGAGGCCGGCTACCAGCCGGAGATCGCGTACTTCGAGTGCCTGCACGAGCTGAAGCTCATCGTGGACCTCATGTACGAGGGCGGCCTGGAGAAGATGCGCTGGTCGATCTCGGAGACCGCCGAGTGGGGCGACTACGTCACCGGCCCGCGGATCATCACGGACGCCACCAAGGCCGAGATGAAGAAGGTCCTCGCCGAGATCCAGGACGGCACCTTCGCCAAGAACTGGATGGACGAGTACCACTCGGGCCTGAAGAAGTACAACGAGTACAAGACGCAGGACGAGAACCACCTCCTGGAGACCACCGGCAAGGAGCTGCGCAAGCTCATGAGCTGGGTGGACAACGAGGAGGCGTAAGCCCTCCGGGGACGGGGCCGCGGCACACGCCGCGGCCCCGTTCTCCATAGGCGGTCCACGCCGTTGTCCATGGCGTCCAGCCACGGACGGGTGATCCTTCCAGGGAGGCGCAAGCCCGCCCCCCTCGCGCCACTACACTGCTGAACTACATTCGCGTCGGGCCCACAGCGTCGTGCGTCTTTCACGCGGCTAGCCACCTCCACCGCTTGCGGCCGTCGGGACGGCCGTCCGCATTGGGACTTGTGAGGACTCACGTGAGCACTGCTGACACCGGCAAACCCGTCGTACTCATCGCCGAGGAGCTGTCGCCCGCCACCGTCGACGCCCTGGGCCCGGACTTCGAGATCCGCCACTGCAACGGCGGGGACCGCGCGGAGCTGCTGCCCGCCATCGCCGACGTCGACGCGATCCTGATCCGCTCGGCCACCAAGGTCGACGCCGAGGCGATCGCCGCCGCGAAGAAGCTGAAGGTCGTCGCACGAGCCGGCGTCGGCCTGGACAACGTGGACGTCTCCGCCGCCACCAAGGCCGGCGTGATGGTCGTGAACGCCCCGACGTCGAACATCGTGACCGCCGCCGAGCTCGCCTGCGGCCTGCTCATCGCCACCGCGCGCAACATCCCGCAGGGCAGCCAGGCCCTCAAGGGCGGCGAGTGGAAGCGCAGCAAGTACACGGGTGTGGAGCTGGCCGAGAAGACCCTCGGTGTCGTGGGTCTGGGCCGCATCGGCGCCCTCGTCGCCCAGCGCATGTCGGCCTTCGGCATGAAGGTCGTCGCCTACGACCCGTACGTGCAGCCCGCGCGGGCCGCGCAGATGGGCGTGAAGGTCCTCTCCCTCGACGAGCTGCTCGAGGTCTCCGACTTCATCACCGTCCACCTCCCGAAGACGCCCGAGACCCTCGGTCTCATCGGTGACGAGGCGCTGCACAAGGTCAAGCCGAGCGTGCGGATCGTGAACGCCGCGCGCGGCGGGATCGTCGACGAGGAGGCGCTGTACTCGGCGCTCAAGGAGGGCCGCGTCGCCGGCGCCGGCCTGGACGTGTACGCGAAGGAGCCCTGCACGGACTCCCCGCTCTTCCAGTTCGACCAGGTCGTCTGCACCCCGCACCTCGGCGCCTCGACCGACGAGGCGCAGGAGAAGGCGGGCATCGCCGTCGCCCGGTCGGTGCGGCTCGCGCTCGCCGGCGAGCTGGTGCCGGACGCGGTGAACGTGCAGGGCGGGGTCATCGCCGAGGACGTCAAGCCGGGCCTGCCGCTCGCCGAGCGCCTCGGCCGCATCTTCACCGCGCTCGCCGGTGAGGTCGCGGTCCGCCTCGACGTCGAGGTGTACGGCGAGATCACCCAGCACGACGTGAAGGTGCTCGAACTCTCCGCGCTCAAGGGCGTGTTCGAGGACGTCGTCGACGAGACGGTCTCGTACGTGAACGCGCCGCTGTTCGCGCAGGAGCGGGGTGTCGAGGTCCGGCTGACGACGTCGTCCGAGTCGCCCGACCACCGCAACGTCGTCACGGTGCGCGGCACCCTCGGCGACGGCCAGGAGGTCTCGGTCTCCGGCACGCTCGCCGGCCCCAAGCACCTGCAGAAGATCGTCGCCGTCGGCGAGTACGACGTGGACCTGGCGCTCGCCGACCACATGGCCGTCCTGCGCTACGAGGACCGTCCCGGTGTCGTCGGCACCGTGGGCCGCGTCCTCGGCGAGGCGGGCATCAACATCGGCGGCATGCAGGTCGCCCGGGCCGATGTGGGCGGCGAGGCGCTGGCCGTGCTGACCGTCGACGACTCGGTCCCGCAGAGCGTCCTCACCGAGGTCGCCGCCGAGATCGGTGCGACGTCGGCGCGCTCGGTCAACCTGGTCTGACGCACGACCGGCAGGCGCCGGACGCCCGTACGGCACACGAGGGCCGGGCCACCCACGGGTGGCCCGGCCCTCGTGTCGTGGCGGGCGCTCAGCCGGAGGGGCTGGTCTCCGGCTCGATCAGGCCCTCGCGGTAGGCGATGCCCACGGCCTCGGTGCGGCTGGCGGCGCCCAGCTTGGCCAGGATGTTCGAGACGTGGACGCTCGCCGTCTTGCCGCTGATGAACAGCTCCTCACCGATCTGGCGGTTGGTCCGACCCCGGCCCAGCAGCCGCAGTACGTCGCTCTCGCGGGCGGTCAGCGCGGCGATCCGCTCGCCGTCGGGCCCGTCGCCGAAGCCGCCGCGCCGGGCCAGTGCCGCCAGCGCCTCGCACAGCGGCGCGGCGCCGAGCCGTACGGCGGTCTCCCGGGCCGCGCGGAGCTGCTCCGCGGCCTCCTCGCGGCGCTCCGCGACGAGCAGCGCCTCCGCGAGCCGTCGCCGGCACCGGGCCAGCTCGTACGGCTCGCCGTAGCCGAACGCCGTGACGGCCTGCTCCCAGGCGGTGACGGACGGGCCGTTGGCGGCCCGGGCCTCCTCGGCCTCCGCGCGCGCCAGCCACGCCTGGCCCTCGGGTCCCTGGCCGGTGCCGTCCTCGCCCCGGGCCGCCGTGGACCGGGCCAGCCCCACCAGGTCGGCGGCGGTCCCCGTCCAGCGGCCGAGCGCTTGCGTGTCGCCGGCCAGGCGGGCCTCCCCGGCGGCGTCGGCGACCGCGGAGAGGGTCAGCGCGGCCAGCCGCACGAAGGCGTCGGGCCGCTCGGAGCCCGCGCCGTCCGTGAGCCGCTCGACCGCGGCCCGCATCGTGCGGACGCAGTCCTCGGCGTCGCCGCGCAGCGCCGCCGCGTCGAGGAGGACGATGTTCGCGACGAGCGCCGCCATCCAGTCGCCGTCCGGGGAGAGCAGGGCGCGGGCCCCGACCACGGCCGCCTCGAACTCGCCGCGCGCCAGGGCGACGTAGAGGGCGGGCGCGGTGGTGAAGGCGACGGCGGCCGGGAGCAGTGCGGCGTCGGCCTCGGCGGCCCGGGTGCACTCGTCCCAGCGGCCCAGCGTGTAGAGCAGTACGGAGCGCAGGTAGCGCAGTTCCAGGGCGTAGGGCGAGGAGAGGAGGCCGGCGCGGCGGGCGCGGTCGAGGCCGTCGGCGAGCCAGGTCAGGCCGGCGTCGAGGTCGCCGGACTCGTAACAGCCGAGGCCGAGGTTGTACAGCGCCCGCATCTCCACCGGGAGGTTGGCCGCGGCCGCGGCCAGTTCGCGGGCGCGCACCAGGCGCTCGCGGCCCTGCGGTGTGCGCCGGTTGTGGGTCTCCAGGCCGACCAGCGAGATCAGCAGGTCGGCCTGGGCGTCGGCGAGTCGCAGCCGCTCGGCCACGTCCAGGGCCTGCCGGGCGACCCGCTCGGCGTCCTTGTCGCGCCCCACGTACCGCGCGGCCATGACGTGCGTCGCCGCCGCCCACACCCAGGTGGCGGAGGGCGGTTCGGCCGGGATCAGGGCGAGCGCCTCGCTGCTGTACGTGTACGCCGCTTCGAGGTTGTCGATCCGCATCAGGTTGCCCGCGAGGGTGTAGCGGACCCGGGCGGCGAGTTCGGAGCCGGTGTCGGAGCCGACCTGGGCGAGCGCGGAGCGGGTGAGCTGGACCGCGCGGTGCGGTTCGCCGGTGCGGGCGGCGGCGGCCGAGGCGCGCAGGGTGAGCGTGACCGGGTCGGTGCCGGCGGGGCGTACGGCGTCGTCCACCGCGCTCCACAGGTCGAGCGCGGTCTCCAGGTGGCGCAGCTCCTCGGCGGGGGCGCCGACGCGCTGGGCGTGGTCGGCGGCTTCGAGGGAGGCGGCCAGCGCGTCGGGCAGGTCGTGGCTCGCGCGCGAGTGGTGGGCGCGCTCGGCCGCGCTCTTGGCCTGCCGGCCCTCCGCGGAGAGCAGGCGGGCGAAGATCCGGTGCAGCCGGACCCGTTCGCCGGGCAGCAGGTCCGCGTACACCGCCTCCCGGGTGAGGGCGTGCCGGAACGAGTACGTCGCGTCGTCGTCGGGCAGCAGCAGCTGGCGCCCGACGGCCTCGCGCAGCGCCGACTCCAGCTCCTCCTCCGGGAGTTGGACGGCGTCGCGCAGCAGGTCGTGGCTGACGCGGCGGCCCGCGACGGCCGCCGTGCGCAGGACCTGCTGGGCGGTCTCGGGGAGTTGCTCGATGCGGATCAGCAGGACGTCGGCGAGGCCGCCCAGGGCCTCGGGCCCGGTCTGCGGGCCGGCCGCGCCGGGCGCGTCGTCGCCGGGCAGGGCGGCGAGCAACTCCTCGGCGTAGAAGGCGTTGCCCTCGGCGCGGTCGACGATGCGGCGGACCGTGCTGTCGGGGACGGGGCCCGTGCGCTGCGCGCGCACGAGCCGGGCCACGTCCGCGTCGGCCATCGGGCGCAGTTCGATGCGGTCGACGGCGGGCAGCCGGACCAGTTCGGCCAGCAGGGGGCGCAGGGGGTGGCGGCGGTGCAGGTCGTCCGCGCGGTACGAGCCGAAGAGCGCGAGGCGGTGCGGGGGGCCGCCGGGGGCGGGCCGTTGCAGGACCCCGCGGCTGAGCAGGAAGCGGAGCAGGTCGCGGGAGGACCGGTCCGCCCAGTGCAGGTCCTCGATGACGAGCAGGAGCGGGGTCGCGGCGGCCAGGTCGGCGAGGAGCCCCGCGACCCCCTCGAAGAGCTGGAGGCGGCTGTCGGGGTCGGGCGCGGTGCCGGTCCCCGGTGCCGCGCCGATCAGCCGGTTCACCGCGGGGCGGCCCGCGAAGGTCTCGGCGAACCGGGGGTCGGCGGCCGCCGCGCCCAGGATCTCCGTGAACGGCAGGTACGGCAGGCCCACGTCGCCGAGGTCCACGCAGTGGCCGGTCAGGACGGTCATGCCGGTGGCGGCGGCGTGTGCGGCTGCCTCCGTCAGGGTGCGGGTCTTGCCGACGCCGGCGTCCCCGCCGACGAGGACGGCGCGCGGCTCGCCGGCCGCGGCTCGCTCCAGGACGCCGGTGAGCCGGGCGAGTTCGCCCGCCCGGCCGATGAACGGCGTATCGAATGTCTGTGGCACCGGGCCATCCTGGCATGCGGGGTGGGGGTTGCTCGCGCAGTTCCCCGCGCCCCTGAAAGGCGGTTCGTCGGCTGCCGGCCGGTGGGGCTTCTCGCGCAGTTCCCCGCGCCCCTGAGGGGCCTGCGCCCCAGGGGCGCCGATGAGATGGCGCACGTAGTGCGCATCTCAGGGGCGCGGGGAACGGCGCGCGCAACCACGACGGCGCGTCAGCCGGAGTCTCTTCCGGGGCGCGAGCAACCACCACGGCGGTGCCTCTGTCGAGCGGGGCTCAGGCGCTCGCGGCGCCGGGCCCCGCCGCGTCCGACCCGCACGCCAGCTCCCCAGACCCTTCGGCGGGACCCGTGGCAGCGGCCCCCGCCCCGCGCAGCGCCACCGCGGCCAGGAGCGCCCCCGCCAGCAGCAGGACCGCCCCCGCGGCCGACGCCGCCTGCATGCCGTCGGTGAAGGCCTCCCGGGCCGTCGCCGTCAGGGCCCGGGCCGCGTCGCCGGGCAGGTGGCCCGCCACCGCCAGCGCGCCGCCCAGCGTCTCGTGGGCCTCGGCCGGGGCGCCGGCCGGGATGCCGTGACGGTAGACCGCCGTGCCGATGGAGCCGAGGACGGCCATGCCGAGCGCGCCGCCGAACTCGGCGCCGGTCTCCAGCAGGGAGGCCGCCGCGCCGGCGCGGGCGGCCGGGACGGTGCCGAGGGCGAGATCCATGAGCTGGGACATGACGGTGACGATGCCGGCGGCGAGGACCCCGGCGCCGGCCAGGACGAGCCACAGGGAGCTGGTGCCGGCGCCGGCCAGCAGGGCGTAGCCGCAGGCCGCCACGGTGAAACCGCCGGCCACGACATGGGCGCGGTGCACCCCGCGCCGGACGAGCCCCGCGGCGACCGGTGCCGCCGCGCCGACCAGGACCGTGGGCAGCAGCGACCAGAGCGCGGCCGCCATGGAGCTCTTGCCGAGCACGGACTGGAGGTACTGCGTGGTGAACAGGGCCGAGCCCATCATGCCGAACGTGGACAGGAGGTTCAGTGCGACGGCGGGGGCGAACCCGCGGCCGCGGAAGAGGGCGGGGGAGATGAGCGGGGACGCCGCGGTGCGCTGGCGGTGCACGAAGAGGGCGGCGAAGAGCAGGCCCACGGTGATCGAGACGACGTACCGCACGTTCCAGCCCTCGGACGGGATCTCCTTGACGCCGTAGATGACGGGCAGCACGGCGGCCAGCGAGAGCGGCACGCTGAGCAGGTCGAAGCGGCCGGGCTCGGGGTCCTTGGACTCCGGGAGCAGGAACGGGCCGAGGACCAGGAGCAGCACCATCGCGGGCAGGTTGACGAGGAAGACCGAGCCCCACCAGAAGTACTCGACGAGGACGCCGCTCATGACCGAACCGAGCGCGACGCCACCGGTCATGACGCCGGACCACAGGGCGATCGCCTTCGCCCGCTGGCCGGGGTCGGTGAACATCGTGCGGACGAGCGCCATGGTCGACGGCATGAGGGTCGCGCCGCCGACACCGAGCAGGGCGCGGGCGGCGATGAGCGTCCCGGCGCTGTCGGCGTAGGCGGCCAGGACGGAGGCGGCGCCGAAGGCGGCGGCGCCGGTCAGGAGCAACTTGCGGCGGCCGATCCGGTCACCGAGCGCGCCCATGGTCATCAACAGTCCGGCCAGCACGAAGGCGTAGATGTCGAAGATCCACAGCTGCTGCGTGCCGCTCGGCTCCAGGTCCGCGCTGATCGCGGGGACGGCGAAGTAGAGGACGGAGACGTCCATCGAGACCAGGAGCAGCGGCAGCATCAGGACGCCCAGAGCGGTCCATTCGCGGCGCCCGGCACGGGAGTCGGGGGGTGCGGTGGTGGTCGGCGGGTTCGTCATGCCCGGAACTGTACGAGCGTCTTATACGGTTGTCTAGTACGCACGTATAAGACGGTTGTCTGGGGGCTGGGTAGGGTGACGGCATGGGACACCGCGAGGATCTGCTCGAAGGCGCCAAGCGCTGCCTGCTGGAGAAGGGGTTCGTGCGCACGACCGCGCGCGACATCGTCCGGGAGTCGGGGACCAACCTGGCCTCCATCGGCTACCACTACGGCTCGAAGGACGCGCTGCTCGCCCAGGCGTACGTGGCCCTCGCCGAGAGTGCCTCGGACGAGTGGGGCGCGCCTCAGGAACTCCCGGGCGCCGACGGCTCGTTGGAGCGTTTCAAGGCCGTCATCGCGGGCATCACCGAGAGCCTCGGCAGGCCCGGCTCCATCTGGCACCTGAGCATCGAGCTGGTGACGATGGGGGACAAGCTGCCGACCGTGCGCGCGGACCTCGCGGCGGCTCAGCGCGAGGCGGGCCGCGGCTTCATCGGCATGATCATGGGCGGCGCGGAGCCGCCCGCCGACGACCCGAGCGTGGACACCCTCGGCAAGTTCTTCTCCGTCCTGGTCCTCGGCCTGATCGCACAGCACACCTTCGACGCGGAGTCCTCGCCGAGCGCCGGGGAACTCACCGAGGGCCTGCGGCAGCTGCTGGCCGCGGCGCGCCCGTGTAGGGTCCACGACTCGATGAGCACTGGCCGCTGTGGGAACGCGCAGTTCCACGCCTGACGGGCACTCGTTCTATCGGCGTTGCGTGAGCAATCGCCACCCTCCGAGCACCTTCGCGGTAACGGTGCGTGGGGACGGCGGGTAGGGCGGGTACACGCCGAGTTCGCGCCCAATGCGGTTCAGCCAACCGGCACCGTGCCCACCGGATCAAGGTCAAGGCAGATCTTGCTCAGCCAGTCTCCGAGCACATGCTCGCCGGTAAGGGTATCGGCGGAGCCGCGGAAGATGCAGGTAGCGGACATGGATCAGCCGATCTGGGATGGGTCCGATGCGACCCACGCCGGGGGTGGCTGTGTGATGCGCGCACGAACCGCTCGACGTCGAATCGGCGCACGCGCAGCCGCCGTTCGGCGGTCTCCAGCTGCTCATCGGTGAACAGTTCCCGGTACCACGGCAGCACGTGCGCCTCGACAGGCATCTCCAGCCGTCCGTTTTCCCAGAGGGTGGTGAAGCCGTCCGAAGCGTCCCGACCGCGTAGTAACTGGCGGGCGGCTTCGGCACTGCCCAGTTCGCCGACCATCTGCATGAAGCAGGTCGCGCTGTAGCCGATCTCCCGCTTGAGGCGCTCCACGTCAAGGACCATGTCCCGGTGGAGCTGCCGTTCCGCCTCGCTGCTCACGACGTCCCCCGGATGCTCTGGAGGAACTTCCCAGAGCCGTCATCCAGCACCCAGAACGACCAGCCGTTGCGGTTAGGGCTGACCCCAGGCTTGTAGTGCGCCACCACGGCGCGGGCCGCACCGGTCGGCGACTTGAAGCTCTGCCCACTGAGCGGCCCCGACGTGATGTCGATGCGCGTCGTCCTCGGGTCGTAGCGGCCCTGCGTGCGGTGTCCCTCGTAATCCGCGTACACCGTCACGCCGCTCGCCGCTTCGGGCTGCTCCGTCTTCTCCTTCGCGGCAGCCATGGGCATGCTGGCGACGGACACCAGCCGTGCCACCACCTCGCCTGCCGTACAACCGCTGATGCGAGCCGCGAACTCCAGCGACTGGTAGGTCTGTGTGTCGACCTCGACTGTCTCAGTCATGGCGTCTCCTCTCTCTAATTGGAGCGTATCAACAAGAAAGGAGATTAAGTAAGCAAACTGAGAGAACAGAGGATGGCCCCGGCGGTCGACACCGGGCTGAAGGTCAGGCGGCAACCGGCCGCAGGTATGTACGCCTCCGCTCTGAACCACGGTGTGCCTACGATGCCTGGTTCGTGCGCCATCCTCGTGACTGTCGGTGGTGGTCCGTAGAATCTTCCCGTGAGCGATACAGACAAGTCCCAGCTGACCGAGACGGAGATCCGTACCCGGTACATCACGCCTGCCCTAAGTACCGCCGGTTGGCCCCTGACGTCGCTCCGCGAGGAGTACTACTACTTCTCGGCTGGACGCATCCAGGTAGTCGGCAAGAAGGGTGTGCGCAAGAAGCCCAAGAAGGTCGACTACCTGCTTGAGTGGCGTCCCAACCTCCCGATCGCCGTGGTCGAGGCCAAGGACAACAACCACGAGCCGGGCGACGGCATGCAGCAGGCCATTGAGTACGCCGAGCAGCTCGACGTGCCCTCGGTCTTTACCAGCAACGGTGACTCGTTCGTGTGGCACGATCGCACCGGCATCCGGCCAGAGATCGAGGTCGAGATCCCGCTGGAACAATTCCCCTCTCCCGAAGCCCTCTACCAGCTGTATAAGCAGTGGAAGGGCATCGAGGACGCCGACGAGCCGGTGATCGCAGGTCAGTTCCATGACGATGGGTCGGGACGCCGGCCGCGCTACCACCAGCGCATCGCGATCAACCGGACGCTCGAAGCGATCGCCAAGGGGCAGCGCCGGCTGTTGCTGGTCATGGCCACGGGGACGGGTAAGACCTACACCGCCGCGCAGATCATCTGGCGCTTCATGGAGTCCTTCCGGGCGATCAACCCGGACAAGGGCCAGGCCCGCGTGCTGTTTCTGGCCGACCGCAACATCCTGATCGACCAGACCATGATGAACGACTTCGCCATGTTCAAGGGGCGCATGGCCAAGCTCAGCGCCTCGCGCGGCACCATCTCCAAGGTGGCGAACGCCGACGCCCCGGGCAGCAGGGGCAGCAAGGTCGTTGACAAGAGCTTCGAGCTGTACCTCTCCCTGTACCAGGCGGTGACTGGCACCGAGGAAATCGACAACGTCTACAAGCAGTTCTCACCCGACTTCTTTGACCTGATCATTGTCGACGAGTGCCACCGTGGCAGCGCCCGGGAGGACAGCGCTTGGCGGGGCATCTTGGAGTACTTCGGCTCGGCCGTCCAGCTGGGCATGACGGCCACGCCCAAGGAGACCAAGACCGTCAGCAACAGCGACTACTTCGGTGACCCGCTCTACACCTACTCCCTGAAGCAGGGCATCGACGACGGCTTCCTGGCCCCGTACAAGGTCATCCGCACGGCGCTCGACGTCGACACCTTCGGCTGGCGGCCGGAGGAGGGGCAAGTCGACGACTCGGGAACGCTGATCCCCGACAGGCACTACACCGGCGAGGACATCGACGACTCGATCGTCTTCCCAGAGCGCGACAAGCGGGTTGCCGAGCGCATCACTGAGTACCTGAAGAGTACGGACCGCTACGCCAAGGCGATCGTCTTCTGCCAGGACATCCCGCACGCCAACCGCATGCGCCGGATACTGGCCAACCTCAACGCCGATGAGGTCCGCAAGGACTCTCGCTACGTCATGCAGATCACTGGCGACGACCAGCAGGGCAAGCAGGAACTCGACAACTTCATCGATCCTGAGATGCCCTACCCCGTGATCGCGACGACCAGCAAGCTGCTGGCGACCGGTGTGGACGCCCAGACCTGCAAGCTGATCGTGCTCAACAGCCGGGTCGAGAGCATGACCGACTTCAAGCAGATGATCGGGCGCGGCACCCGCGTGCGAACGGACTACGACAAATGGTTCTTCGTGATCATGGACTTCAAGAACGTCACCAAGCTGTTTGCCGACAAGGACTTCGACGGCGATCCGGTCAAGGTCTACGAGCTGCCGCCCGACGGCGATATGAACGATGCCGTCGAAGAGTTGGACGATGTCGACGAGACCGAGGGCGAAGACCAGGACGACGGCCCGGAGCAGTGGGTCGAACGGCCGGGAGCGCGCAACATCCGTCGCAAGCGGATCGTAGTCAGCGGCCAGGCCGTGACGATCATCGGCGAACAGGTGCAGATGCTCGGGACCGACGGCAAGCCGCTCACCTCCAGCCTCAAGGAGTTCGTCCGCAGCGGCCTACTGGCGCGATACCCGGCCGCAGACGACTTCGTGAACGCCTGGTCGGCCGCGGACCAGCGATCGGCTCTGCTCGACGAGCTGGCGGACGCCGGCATACCGCTGGAAGACCTGGTCGAACAGGCAGGCCTCGCGCTTGATCCATTCGACATGGCGCTCGATGTTGCCTACGAACGCCAGCCGATCGAGCGTCGGCAGCGGGCCGCAGCAGTCCACGCGAACGGCTACCTTGGCAAATACCAGGGCCAGATGCGCTCCGTGTTGGAGGCGCTGCTCGAAAAGTACGTTGAGTCCGGCGTGCGCTCGTTGGAGGACATCGGGGTGCTGCGGGTGGAGCCCTTCCGCTCGATGGGCGGCCCCATGGAACTCATACGATCCTTCGGAACCCGCGAGACCTATTTCAAGGCTGTGCATGACCTTGAGCAGCAGTTGTACCAGGAGGCGCAGTGATTTCGTCCACGCTCATCAAGTCCATCCAAGACGTCATGCGGCAAGACCAGGGTGTAGACGGCGATGCGCAGCGCCTCAGCCAGCTCGTCTGGATGATCTTCCTCAAGATTCTGGACGACACTGAGCAGGAGCTGGAGTTGATGACCGACGGCTACGTGCCGGCGATCCCAGCGCAGTACCAGTGGCGGGCCTGGGCTCGCGACGAAGAAGGCTTGACCGGTGAGGGCCTCAACGACTTCGTCAACAATGACCTCTTCCCGGCGCTGCGCAAGCTGAGTGGCGGTACCAACCCGCGGACCATGATCGTGCGCGAGGCCTTCGAGGACTCGTACAACTACATGAAGAGCGGCACACTGCTCCGTCAGGTGATCAACAAGATCAACTCGATCGACTTCACGGTTCGAGCTGACCGACACCAGTTCAACGACCTCTACGAGAAGCTGCTCAAGGACCTCCAGAGCGCCGGCAACGCCGGTGAGTACTACACGCCGAGGGCGCTGACGCAGTTCATCGTGGAGATGGTGCGTCCCCAGCTTGGGGAAGTGGTGTTGGACCCAGCCTGCGGCACCGGCGGCTTCCTGGCCAACACCATCGACCACCTGCGGGGGCAGGTGAAGACGCCCGACGACGAAGCGCTTCTACAGGCCTCGCTGCGGGGCATCGAGAAGAAGCAGTTGCCGCACCTGCTCTGCCTCACCAACATGATCCTGCACGGGATCGACGCGCCGACCGCCATCCGCCGGGCCAATACCCTGACCCGCCCGCTCCGTGACTATGGTCCGGCCGACCGCGTAGACGTGATCGTCACCAACCCGCCCTTCGGTGGCGTCGAGGAGCCAGGGGTTGAGCAGAACTTTCCGCAGAAATTTCGTACTCGCGAGACGGCTGATCTCTTTCTTGTCCTTATCATGCGGCTGCTCAAGCCGGGAGGCCGGGCGGGGGTAGTGCTTCCGGACGGGACGCTTTTTGGCGAGAGGGGAGTCAAGACTCGCGTCAAGGAACAACTGCTGGAAGAGTGCAATCTGCACACGATTGTCCGTCTGCCAAACTCGGTGTTCGCGCCCTACACGACAATCGCGACTAATCTCCTGTTCTTCACCAAGGGTGAGCCTACATCTGAGGTCTGGTACTACGAACACCGGCTGCCGCTTGGGGTTAAGGCGTACAACAAGACGTCACCCATTCGTATCGAAGAGTTTGACGATATTCGCGAGTGGTGGGGAAATCGTGTTGAGAACGACCATGCTTGGCGAGTCTCGATCGACGAGTTGAAGGATCGCGGATATGATCTTAATATTCACCATCCCACGAGTCGTATCACGGAGACGGTCCGCGCAGCCAGCGTGTTGACTGATCATCGAAGCGACCAACATCGTATTGATGAGATTTCGGAGAGTCTCGGCGAGTTGCTACGCGAGATGGTCACTGGGGCTGATGAAAGTGATCAGTGCGTGGTGGCGGACAACCTACCTGAGATCGCCAGAATTTCGGGCGGTGCGGACTATGCTTGGAAAGTTGTGATCTCGGCCGCTTTGCGTGGGCAGACGAGCCACACGGCTGGGTCGCCCTCAGACCTTGTTGGCGAGGGCATTCCGATTGAGGAAAGCGGCCCCTGGGATCTGCCGGAAACGTGGAACTGGGTAAACCTAGCTCATTTGTCGGAGAGTGTCCTCGGTAAGATGCTCGATAAGGCCAAGAATAAGGGAGAATATAGGCCCTACCTTCGGAATACTAATGTTCGCTGGTTCGGGTTCGATCTGGATGATCTCAAAGAGATGCGCTTCGAGGATCGCGAATTCGACCGGTATGGGCTGCTGCCGGGAGACGTGATCGTGTGCGAGGGCGGCGAACCGGGTCGAGCTGCTGTGTGGACGCGCGACGACATCGACATGAGGATTCAGAAGGCTCTGCATCGTATTCGGTGTAACCACCTACTGCGACCTGAGTGGCTTGTCTATGTGCTGCGTGGTTTCGCTGACGACGGAACACTGAAGTCCTTTTTCACTGGGATCGGAATCAAGCACCTAACTGGGGCATCCCTAAAGAAGATTCCGATCCCGCTTCCTCCCGTAGGCGAGCAGGATCAGATTCTAGCCATGCTTGAAAATGTGAAGGCGGGCGTCGCTGAGCTAAAGGGCGCCCTCGACTCACAGACGCGATTGAATTGAGCGGAGGCTTTAGGGTCATTGCTTCTAAGCACTGCGTGCCCGTCGCCCTGGGTCGTAAAGCCCAGGGTGACGGACGTTTTGCTCAGGGGGCGCTATGTCCCTCTTCTTGGAGGCCCGTTCAGCGTGTGCTGAGTGGTGTCTGCGCGGTGGTGCGTATGTCAGTGCATGGGAACCCTCGGGTCCGTACTCGGTGAGAACTGAGCGTGGTGGTGAGGTGAGCGCTTGAGGCTGCTATCGCTGTTGGAGCTGCTCGCTGTCGGTAGCGGCGTGGAGGATTTCCTGGGCTTCGAGGAGGAACTCACGTCCGCGTTCGGTGGCGGCGAGGGGCCTGGCGGAGCGGTCGATGATCTGGAAGCCAACTGCCTTTTCGACGCCAATGACTCGTTGGCGGAGCGCGCTGTCGGTTCCGGCGCCGGCGCTTCGGGCCGCGGCGGCGAAGCTGGGGTGGCCGGGGATCTGGGTGATGGCTCGCAGTCGGTTGAAGGCTTGCGAGTTCATGACTACTTTGCGCATGTCCTCGGACAGGGGGCGGTGAAGGTTCAGGTGTCCGACGGCGTTGTAGCACTGCCCTCCAGCGGGGCGGATCGTGATGCCCCAGGCTCTGGCCATCTTGGTGAGGTGGTAGTGGGTGACGTCGCGTTCGCGGGCGAGGTTGGCAATGTCGCGTTGGCGTTCGACGTATTCGTGGTGGAGCCATTCGCGGGTGATGTCAGGGCGGTCTGGGATCCGTCGTGGCCGGGGGCGGAGTGGGATGCCGCCTTGTCTGAGGAGCCGGCGGACTGTGTCGGGACTGCAGGACGCCAGCCTGGCGATGTGCGTGAGTTCCAGTTTCTGTTTCACGTAGAGGTCGCGGAGTCGGTCCGGAGCGAGAATGCCTTCGCGGGTCTTGACCGTTCTCACGGTGCGTGTGCTGAGGTGCTTGCCGATCACGTCGCTCGGGGTGGCTGCGCCGGTCTCCGTGAGATCGCAGTAGAGGCGGACGTGTTCTGTGGCCAGGCCGAGAGCATCAGCGGCCTCGTGGACGGTGCCGGACGTTGCGAGCAGGTCGCGGAATTCGTCCTCGACGATGTCTGTGGGGGAGAGGCCGGGCCATTGGACGGCGGTCACCCAGGCGTCGGGTGGTTCCCAGGTGACGGGTTCGGTGATCTTGTGGTGGGTGAGGTTGTCCTCGGCCTGCTGGCGGAGGAACGAGCGGAGGGCCTGGGGTGCATGGAACCGGAACTGCGAGCAGTGCCATGCGAATCGGTAGGACGCTCCTTCGGGTGGGGGATGAACCTCGCCGGTCAGCAGCATCAGGAGATAGGCGCGCATGAGGAGGACGCGATGCTGCTGGCCGGGGTTCCAGCCCTGCTGTGCGCATAGCCGTGTATATGCGTCGAGATCGAGGGTGACCGTGGTGCTGGTGAAGGTGGCTCGCCGTCTGGCGTAGTCGATGGGAGAGCTGTGCTCGTCCAAGGCGCGGGCGAGCTGGGCCAGCGTGGATGCCAGTGGGGTCAGATCGTGATCGAGGTAGAGGCGTCGTTCGATGCTGTCGCGATCGGTGTTGATCTCCTGGTTGCCCAGGAGCGGGCCGACACGTTCGAAGTTCAGTTGGGGCGGCCCGCCGGGAAGCAGGAGGAAGCTGCTGCAGCCGCGGCGGAACGTGCCAGCGCGGGGGTCATTGTTGTTCGTGGGGCGAGGGAGCAGGCGCATCGTCCATCCGGGCCAGAGCATGGCAGGGATCATGGTCGCCCGGCGGGTGATGGCGTCGGCGGGGAGGTCTGGCCAGCGTGGTCGGGGGCTGGCGCTGGCGTAACGAAGCCGGGCGTGCAAGGTGGCCTGGGGGTCGAGCTTGGCCAGCACGCGGCCGACCAGCTCGGGACCGCTCCAGGTCCATCGGTCGGCCATCGCGCCGATGTTGTTCTTCGAGGTCTTCAGCAGTGAGCGGTCGGCTTCGAGGATCCACTCGAAGAGTGCCTCGTGGTCGGCATGGCCGGGGTGAAGGGCGACGCGGGCCAGTGTGGTGCCGACGGCGGCGTTATGGGCGTCGTGTCCGACGTCCTCGCCGGTCAGTTGTGGTAGCTCTCCGCCGCATTCGGCCACCACGGTGTGTACGACTTCCGGTGCCCGGTCCGCGATGGTGTGCAGGCCACGCAGAATGCGCCAGGCCAGAGCGTAGAGCTGCTTGACCTCGGCCAGCGCGGTCGGCCTTGCGGCCGGTTCGCCGTTCAGCAGCGTGGCGATGTGCTGCTGGGCGCCCAGTACGAGTCCCGAGGTGGGCAGCGGGGTGGCCGGGGCCTGCGTGAGGTTGGCTCCGCAGGCCGCTCTGAGGCCGAGACTGCTGTGGGCTCGCGTGCAGGCGCCCGTTGCGCGGGGGCCGAGCCGTCTGGCCTTCCAGGGGTGCGGGGGCTGATTGCAGTCCGGACAGAAGTCCAGCAGCAGAGTGTGATGGGTGGGACAAGCGAAAGCCCACGGGAGGCGCCAGAAGAGCGGCCCACGGCCGGCGTTATCGCCCAGGCACCCAGGGCAGTAGCGGGCTCGGCTTCCGCTGAATCTCCAGGCCGGTGGTCTGGCCAGCTTGCGCCGGTCGGGCATGATCGCCACTGCCAGTCCGTCATAAGGTTCGAGCGTCATGCTGGCGAGTGCTTGCCGTTCGACGCCGGTGGCCCGCTCCAAGGCGGCCGCTTCGTCGGCGGTGAGCCGTAGCGCGAGGTGTGGCGTGCGGGCGCCGGGCAGCCCGACGGCTTCGAGGAAGGCGCTGTTGGTGACGCGGAGGCGCCGGGCGTAGGCGCCGATCCAGCTTTCCAGGGCCTCGCCAGCCAGCGGCGTGACCACGAGGGGGATGCGGTCGGGAGTCCAGAGCGTCATGCCGGCCGTTTCAGGCTCGGTGAGCGCAGACCGGGTCGCGTGGTCAAAAGCCCTGCCTTGATCGCGGCATCGAGTTCCAGACGGGCCTCCTCCGCCGCCGCGTCGTTCTTGACCCCGTTCATCAGGTCTTCATCAAGACGCTCGTGACCGCGGCGGATCGCCCGCAGACACCCGCGGTTGATCAGCGACATCAGCGAGGCGAAGTGCCCGGTCGAGCGGGCGTAGAGGTAGTCCGAGAGGTCCTCGGCCAGCATGCCGGGGAACTTCTCCGCGAGGACCAGTTGCTGTTCGATCGTCTTCAGCAGCGTCCTCCACTCCAGACGGCCCTGCTCGCTTTCGACATCGAAAGGCCGCAGGGTCAGCGGGGTGGTGCGTCGCCCGAACTGGGCGAAGAGAGAGTCTCCGTGGCCCATGCCTTCCTTGAGGATGCCGCGGTGCTGGACTCCGACACCCACATAGATCAAGGTGACGGGGAAGACGTTCGACAGATACTTCAACTGGTTGGCCATCCTAGACGAGTTGGTTCTCGAACCCGCCAGGAAGTGGACGTCATCCACGATGATCGCGGTGGTCTTCATGCTCAGCACCGCATCGACGGCCCGCTCGGCCAGAGTGTCGGCGTCCCCGGTGACCGGCAGGCCGTAGAAGCGGCAGATCGAGGCATTCAGCCCGCGGATCTGCGTGTTGCCGCTCAAAGCGATGTAGATCACCGGGACCCTGCGGTCCCCGCTGGGCGTGGTCTCCCCTCGCAGGGCGACCTGGTTGCGGTAGAGGCCGCAGCCGTAAGCCCGCACTGCCGTACTCTTCCCCAGCCCCGGATACGCGTCCACCAGCGCGGCCGGCTTGGTCTTGTCGCCGTCGTGCCGGTTCGACTCCACGATCTCCGCAAGCTCATCGTGCAGCGCGAGGAGTTGGGGCGTGTCGATCGGGCCGATGTTGGCGTGCCAGACCTCCCGGCCGTCGTTGTGCACCAACAGATCCCGCGGCGAGAGGCTGGCGAGCTGGGCCCGGGTGAGCTGCTTGGGCTTGACGCGGTCCGGGCCGTTGACCTCCTGCAGCCAGCCCGCAAGCCGGGTGGGCGAGTACTGGCGGTCATCGCCCTCGAACGGCGCGAGGCCCCCGGCCGTACTCAACGGCTCTTCCAGACATCCGCGTAGTACTCATCCTCATCGACCAGGCCCGCGGTCTCCTCATCTGCCGGGGCTGCCTCGCACTCCTCGTCCTCGTCGTCGTCCCCGCCCAGGTCCTCATCCGCAGGCGCGACCACCTGCAAATCCGGTGCCGACTCCGGGCCCGCTCCCGCGTCCGGCGAACCGAGCGTTGCCAGACGGCGCACGGAAGGAAGGCCGGCGATCTCGTCGACCTCCGGATCGCCTTCGCCGACCAGCCGCAGACGGTCCTGCGACAAGCGCACCGCCATGCGCCGCTCCGTCCGGTCCTCCGTCAGCCCGGCACCCCAGCGTTCCAGCAACTCGATCAAGGCGCGCTTGGTGTCCGGGAAACGATGCGTCTTGGCCGCGAGCCGGCGTGCGTACTTCAACGCTTCCAGGCTGGCCGGCCCGTTCAGGGCCGGGGCATGCTCCCAGTCCAGGGTGTGCCACAGGTGTGGCTGCTTCGGATCCTGGAAGTAGATCTTTCTGATGTCGGCGCGATCCACGGCGACAGGCCATTTGCCGGCGTGCTCGCCGCGGTGCGGGCTGACCTGGTTGCGGTAGTCGTCGAGCCCGTCACCGTTGTAGCGGAGCCCGTTGATCTCCACCCCGTAGTGGTGGATGGGGCACCACTCCTCTTCCAGGAACTCGAACGCGAGGCCCGGCCTGGACGGGATGCGCAAGGGCCCCGCCCGGTTCACGCCGTGCTCGAACATCTCCAACGGGCTCAGCTTCAGTCCGGGGACCTCCGGGACTGTCAGCCCCCGGTGGTGCCGCCTGTGATAGATCAAAGTGATCCATTCGCGGATGATCATCTCAAGCTCGTCCAGGAAGAAGTACGCCTCGTCCTCGACTTTCTCGCCCCGGCTGTGCACGTCCGGCCCCTTGTAGCCCGGCAGAGCCGCCAACAGCCCCTGGTTCAACGTCTTGAACCACCGTTCCACCGGCTTGTCGGTCGGCGTATAGGGACGCGCCGGCTGCAGCGAGATCTCCAGCTTCGCGCAGACGCTCGCGATGTGGTTCGAGACATAGATCTTGCCGTGGTCGTAGATGATCGTCTCCGCGGCAACAGGCGGCAGTAGCGGCTGCCCGTCCGCGTCCACCAGCTTCTCCGCGTCGAATACCACGGTGGAGGGAACCCCGCAGTACGGAAATGGCTCACCCGTGCCGGTAGACACTTCCCGCGGACGAACCGTCTCGAACAAGACGCCGGCCACGTCGGTCGACTTCGTCGACACCGGCGTCAGCCGCAGCCCTGTGATCACCTTGCTGTAGAGGTCCATCGCGACCGTGAGCTCGCACTGCACCCACCGACACGTCACCGGCTCCATCGCGAAGACATCCAGACTGTTGGTGTCCAACACGACGTACTCACCCGGCCGCGTCGCCCGCAGCCTGCCGAAGACCCCCTGCGGACGGTTCGCAATCGACCGCTTCCCCTTCGTGCTGCCATCGAACGTGTTCGTCCCCCGGCCGAGCTCCTTCAGCAGCGCGTACCCTTTCGTCTGCTTCGGAATACTCACCACACCGGGGCCGTACTCCTTGACCACACGCTCCTCGATCTCCAGCAGCACCAGACCACGAACCGGGCGGCTGGACTTCTCAAGGCTCTTGATCACCGAGCGGGCTGTCTCCAACCAGCGCGGATCCACGCGGTCCAGCACGCTCGTGGGCTCGCGCTTGCTCACCAGGCCCGCTGGCCCCGACTCCTCCACCAGTGCCACCCACCGGCGCACCGTGGTCACGCTGACGCCGAGCTCCGCGGCCTTCGCCTTGTACCGATGCATCAAGGGCACTCCCGGCGCGTAGTCAGGCCGCGGTTCACCCTCCAACGCCATCTCAGCAGAGCCCAACTGGTAGCTGGACCGCACTTCCTGGACGTGCTGGAACCGGGTGGTGAGCGCGTCGTCCTCCGCGGTGCTGAGCTCGCCCAGCGTCGTTGCGACCGTCGGCTGTGCAGGCGGAGTTTCCACCAGGAGCTCGGTGGAGGGATGGGCCATCAGTACCGACAGATCGATCTGCCGCCACGTGGGACGGCCGTCCGCCGAGATCTGCTGCAGGAGAATACGGCGGCCTTCGATCTCCGCGATGGTGAACTGCTCGCCGTCGTAGGTCAGCGGCAGGCCTGTCCGAAGCGGTGTAGTCCAGTTGTTCACGCGGACCTCTGCAGGACCCAGTCGCCACTGAGCGGACGGGACAGATCGGTGGTCAGCCGTCCTGACCACACCAGAGCAAGCAGTGGTGGCCGTGCCTCGTAGTCGGGCCGCCCGGCGGCCAGGCGGCGCTCAGCGTCCGCGAGCTGGTCCCCGTCCCGGACCGTCTGCCAGGCCCGCTCGATGTCGGCCTCGGGGACCACCCCGGGTCGGCGGTATGCCGCCAGGAAGCGGACGTTCTCCAAGAGCACACGATCCGCCCCGGACCAGATCTCGTACTCCCAGCCATGCCGCTCGATCAATTCCCCTGGCCAGGCCAGAGCTTCCACGATCTTCGGATCGGCAAGCCGATCAGCTGGCTTGACATTGACCACGCGTACCGTCCCCAACGCCGTGACCAGCAGAAAATCCGGAACATGGCGACGAACGCGATCTCCGACCCGGGCCGTCAGATGACACGGCTGGGCGTAGATTCCACGTACCGCAGGATCCATGTCGGCCAGGAGCAGCCGTGCTAACTCCAGCCGGCTCTCGTAGACGACGGGCCCAGCCAGCGTCGCCGACGCGTATCGCCCCGAGTGGTGCGTCTGGCCGTGTACGGAGCGAAAACTCCGCCACGGCACCGACCAGGTAAAGTCCGCCAGCCGCAGATCCGAGAAACGGACCTTGCGCACCGACGCGTCGTCATACCGGATCGACGCCATGGCTGGCGCGCTCTTCTTGCCGGACCGCACTGGACTCTGAACAACCATAGGAGCGACCGTAGTTACTGACCGCAGTCAGTGCCCACGGAACGGCGAAAGTGCCCAATCACTGTCTATTTCACGTGGATAGTGTCCGTCAAAATGCGGAACCTACAGCCCGTCACAGCCGTGACGCCTTGAGCGCCATGTGCAGCAGCAGCCGGTCCTCGCCCTCGTCCAGGTCGAGCCCGGTGAGCTGTTCGACGCGGGAGAGCCGGTAGTAGAGCGTCTGGCGGTGGATGCCGAGCGCCGCCGCGGTGCGGCCCGCCTGCCCCGCGCAGTCGAGGAAGACCTCGGCGGTGCGGGCCAGCTCGCGGTGGGCCGGCGCGAGCAGCGGCGCCACCGCCGGGTCGTGCGCGGCCTCCGGCGGCACCGCGGTCAGCAGCCGGTAGGGGCCGATCGCCGACCACTGCGTGTCGGGGCCGAGCCGCGGATCGGCGAGCGCCGCGCGGGCCGCCGCCGTCGCCTCCTGCCAGGCCGCCGCCAGCTCGGCGAGGTCCTGGCGGGGCGCGCCGATGCCCGCCGCCACCGGGCCCGTGCCGGCCCGCGCCCGCAGCTTCGCCGCCGCCGTCAGGGCCGGGTCGAGGACCTCCGCCGAGCGCAGCCGCACCAGCAGCGCCAGGCACTGGCCCATGGCCCCCCACGGCACGGTGCACAGGGCGTCCGCCGCCGGGAGGGAGCGGACCGAGGGCGCGTCGTCGGGGTCGGCCGAGGGCCAGGGCGCCACGCACACCACTGTGTGCAGCCCCTGCGCGCGGCTGCCGAGCGCCGTGCGCAGCGCGGCCACCGCCATGTCCCGCTGCCAGCCGCGCTCCGCCGTCAGGACGGAGTGGAACTCGCGGGTCAGATCGGCGCCCGCCTGCGCCTCGTCGGCGAGCTGCGCCCCGATCCGGCCGGCCACGTCCATCGCCGCGTCCAGCTGCTCCTGGGTGGGCCCCGGCTCGTCGTCGAGCAGCCAGACGTAGCCGAGGACGATGCCCCGGTGGCGCACGGGCAGGCAGATGCGGCCGCGGTACACCCCGGCCTCCGGCGTCGCCGGGATGCGGACCGGCGCCGTCGCGCGGGCGATGCCGAACCCCTCGAACCAGGTGCGCACGGCCGCCGTGGAGCCGCGGGTCAGGATCGAGCGGGTACGGACCGGGTCGAGAGCCGAGGCGTCGAAGTCGGGGTCGGCGTCGCTGAGCTGCGCGCCGAACGCGATCAGCCGGAAGTCGCGGTCCTCCAGGGTCGCCGGGGCGCCGAGGAGGGCCGAGATCTCGTCGACCAGTTCCTGGTAGTCGCCTTTCACCCCGCCATTCTCCCGCACCCCGCCCGCCTCCTCATACAGATGTCTGAGGTGGCGGCCACAGATGCGTGACAGCTGTCGATGGCACAGGATCGGAGGGATCCTTAGATTTCACGGTGGTTCCCCGTGCCGTTCCCCCTTTGTGGGGGTTGCGGCCTCTCCTCAACTTCTGCTCCGTGGAGGTGCCCCGTGCTGGCTCCCCTGATCCTCGCCGCGTCGCGCAGTGACAAGATGCGCTCGTTCGTGTCGGCGGCGCCGGGCACCAAGCAGGTCGTCGACCGCTTCATCGCCGGTGAGAGCGTCGACCAGGTCGTGCCCGTGATCGAGGACGCCGCCGCCAAGGGGCTCGAAGTGACCCTCGACGTCGTCGGTGAGGACATCACCACCGTCGAGCAGTCGCACGCCGCGCGCGACGCCTACCTGGAGCTGATCGGGCGCCTCAAGGAGCTGGGCCTCGGCACCAAGGCCGAGATGTCCGTGAAGCTGTCGATGTTCGGCCAGGCCCTTGCCGGCGGCCACGAGCTGGCCCTCGCCAACGTGCGGCCCGTGGTCGAGGCCGCCGCCGCCATCGGCACCACCGTCACCCTGGACGCCGAGGACCACACCACCCTCGACTCGATGTTCGCCATCCACGAGGAGCTGCGGAAGGACTTCCCGCAGACCGGCTGCGTCATCCAGGCCTACCTCTTCCGCACCGAGGACGACGCCCGCCGCCTGGCCGCCGCCGGCAGCCGCGTCCGCATCGTCAAGGGCGCCTACAAGGAGCCCGCCGAGGTCGCGTACCAGGACAAGGCCGAGACCGACAAGGCGTACGTGCGGATCACGCGCATCCTCATGGAGGGCTCCGGCTACCCCATGATCGGCTCGCACGACCCGCGCCTGATCTCCATCGCGCAGGAGCTGGCCCGCACGGCCGGACGCAAGCTGGACGAGTACGAGTTCCAGATGCTGTACGGCATCCGCAGCGACGAGCACCTGCGCCTGGCCGCCGAAGGACACCGGATGCGCGTCTACACCGCGTACGGCACCGACTGGTACGGGTACTTCATGCGCCGCCTCGCGGAGAAGCCCGCCAACCTGCTGTTCTTCGCCCGCTCGATCCTCACCAAGGGCTGAGCCGCCCGCACCCCGGGCCCCCGACCTCCCGATAACCCTCCGACCCCCCGAAGGAGATACGGACCCATGACGCTGGACGCCGTGACCCGAGTCCCCGCCCCGGTCAACGAGCCGGTGCACGGCTACGCCCCCGGTTCGCCGGAGCGCGCCCGCCTGGAGGCCAAGCTCAAGGAGCTGGCCGAGAACCCGATCGAGCTGCCCTGCACCATCGGCGGCGTGCGTCGGATGGGCGGCGGCGAGCGCTTCGACGTCGTGCAGCCGCACAACCACAAGGCCGTCATCGGGACCTACGCCAACGCCACCGAGCAGGACGCCCAGGACGCGGTCGACGCGGCCCTGGCCGCCGCCCCCGCCTGGCGCGCGATGGCCTTCGACGACCGCGCCGCGATCATCCTGCGCGCCGCCGAGCTGCTCTCCACCACGTGGCGCGAGACGATGGCCGCCTCCACGATGCTGGGCCAGTCCAAGACCGCGCAGCAGGCCGAGATCGACACCCCCTGCGAGCTCGTCGACTTCTGGCGCTTCAACGTCCACTACGCCCGCAACCTCCTCGCCGAGCAGCCGCCGGCCAACTCCACGGGCGTGTGGAACCGCATGGACCACCGCCCGCTGGAGGGCTTCGTCTACGCGATCACGCCGTTCAACTTCACGGCCATCGCGGGCAACCTGCCCACCGCGCCCGCCCTCATGGGCAACGTGGTGGTCTGGAAGCCGTCCCCGACGCAGACGCACGCCGCCGTGCTGCTCCTCCAGCTCCTGGAGGAGGCCGGCCTGCCCAAGGGCGTCATCAACCTGGTGACCGGCGACGGCCGCGCCGTCTCCGAGGTCGCGCTCCACCACCGCGACCTCGCCGGCATCCACTTCACCGGCTCGACCCCGACCTTCCAGTACCTGTGGAAGACGGTCGGCAACAACATCGAGAAGTACCGCACCTACCCGCGCCTGGTCGGCGAGACCGGCGGCAAGGACTTCGTCGTCGCCCACCCGAGCGCCGACCGCGCCGTCCTCAAGACGGCCCTGACCCGCGGCTCCTTCGAGTACCAGGGCCAGAAGTGCTCGGCCTCCTCGCGCGCGTACATCCCGGCCTCGATCTGGAACTCCGGGTTCAAGGAGGAGTTCGCGGCCGAGGTCGACGGCATCACGATGGGCGACGTCACCGACTTCTCGAACTTCATCGGCGCCGTCATCGACGAGCGCTCCTTCGCCAAGAACAAGGCCGCGATCGACCGCGCGAAGTCGGACGACTCCTGCACGATCGTCGCGGGCGGCACGTACGACGACTCGACCGGCTACTTCGTGCGCCCGACCGTCATCGAGTGCACCGACCCGGCCAACGAGGTCTTCACGACCGAGTACTTCGGGCCGATCCTCGCCGTGCACGTCTACGAGGACGACCAGTACGACGCCATGCTGGAGCAGATGGAGTCGGTCTCCGACTACGCGCTCACCGGCTCGGTCATCGCCAACGACCGCGCCGCCGCCGCGCACACGATGGAGAAGCTCCGCTACGCCGCGGGCAACTTCTACATCAACGACAAGTCGACCGGCGCCGTCGTCGGCCAGCAGCCCTTCGGCGGCGGCCGCGCCTCCGGTACGAACGACAAGGCCGGCGCCCCGCAGAACCTGATGCGCTGGACGCTGACCCGCGCCATCAAGGAGACGCTGGTCCCGCCGACCGAGTACGCGTACCCGCACATGGGCTGACGCCCGCCCGGTGGGCCCCGCCCACCCCTCCGACCCCGCCCTCGGCCACGGGCCCCACCCCGGCCGGGGGCGGTGTGCTGTCCGCGCCCGCAGGAACGGGAGGGTGAAGTGCGTCTCAGATAGTAGGAAGTCCGAGTAATTGTGGAGACAGGAGCGGCGAGCTGTCCTAACTTTGTAGGAGCCGAACGTATCGCTTACCTGGCGAATGGCGGCAGCGAGCCGGAGCACCTGGCAGGCAACCCCTGCAGCTCCCCGCTCCCCGCCTCTTCCGGCCCTCGAAATCCCCGTGATCTCAAGGAGTCGATCCGTCATGGCCACTGCGACGCCCGCCCGCCGCCGAGTCCGTCACACCTCCCCGTCGACCGAAGCCGATCGGCAGGCCGCCAAGACCGCCGCCGCCGCCCTCCAGCGCGCCCTGGACCGCCGGGACAACGGGGGCGAGACCGGTCACTGACCGGTCAGCGACCCCGCCGCACCTCGAAGTGGTCGATGCGCGCGCCGCTCTCGGCGAGCGCGGAGACCGTCATCCGGGGAGCGGGCCCGGCCGCCACCTCCACCGCGAGGAACGAGAAGCCGGTGTACCGCACCCGGGACCACTCCACGACGTCCTGGACGGACTCGGACGCGCCGGAGCCGTGTGACGCCGTCCAGCGGACGGTGGCGATCGCGTCGCGCTCGCGCACCCGGCCTTCGTAGCTGTCCGGTACGCCGGGGCCGAACCCGTAGAGGTCCTTGCCGGCGCCGCCCGCGGTGACATACACGATGCCGTCGCGCGTCGGATCGGTCGACGCGCCGACCGGCACCGGCTTGCCGACCTCCCCGCCGACCCCGTCACCCGTCGGCACGGACCGGATCGCGTCCGTGCGTTCGTACACGTGGTTGTGGCCGTTGATCACCAGGTCCACCTGGTGCTTCTCGAAGAGCGGCACCCACGCGTCGCGGACCCCGCCGTCCGAGGCGTGCCGGGACGTCGCGTACGCGCAGTGGTGGAAGAAGACGACGACGAAGTCGACGTCCGCGCGTGCCCGCAGCTCCCCGAGCCGCCGGTCGAGCCAGGCGGTCTGCTTCCCGTCCGTGCAGCCCCGGTTGGCCGGGATCTCGTGCGAGACGTCGTTGGCGTCGAGGGCGACGACGCCGAGGTTGCCATGAACGAACGAGTACACGCCCGGCGCGCCCGCCGGATCGGGCCCGTTGTCCGGCAGCGACCAGCGGGCGCTCTGCCCGCCGTAGCCGTGGGGCGAGTACCAGGCCTCCATGTCATGGTTGCCGGTCGTCACCATCCACGGCACCGACTTCGCGACCGTCTCGGTCTGCGCGAGGAACTGGTCCCACACGCGCGCGTCGTAGGTGTCCGTCTTCTTGCCGCCGCCCGAGCTGTCGGCGTAGCAGAGGTCGCCCGCGTGCAGGTGGAACGCGGGGTTCTGACCCAGGATCACCTGGTCGTTGGCGAGCGCGTCATAGCTGACGCCCTGGTCGCCGAAGGCGGTGAAGACGAACGTCTCCGGCGCGGCCGGGGCGGTGCGGAACGTGCCCAGGGTGCCCAGGCGTTCGGCGCTCGCCGGGTCGAAGCCGTCGTGGCCGACGCCGTAGTAGTACGTCGTGCCGGGCCGCAGGCCGTCGAGCGCGACGTGCAGATAGAGCTGTTCGACCGCCGGGAGCCGGGCCGTCAGCGCCGGGGTGTGCAGGGCGCGTACCTCCGCCTCGATCCGGCGGCTCAGCTCCCACGGCTTGAGCCCCACCCGCAGGAACGGGCGGCGCACGGCGAGCGGTACCTGCCAGGAGACCCGCATCTGCGTGCGCGGGTCGGCGCCGAAGGCCAGGTGGCGGCCGAACGGCGCCACCAGCGAGCCGTCCACCCGCACCGCGGGCCCGCGCGCGGGCGCCGCCGCCTGGACCGCGGAGGCCGCGGCCCCGCCGCCGAGCAGCCCGGCCCCGCCCACGGCGGCCGCCGCCCCGGCCAGGGCGCGCCGCCTGCTGAACCGGGCCCGCAGGTACGCGTGCTGTTCGGGCATGCTCATGCGGCGGGCGAGCGGGGCCGGGATGCCGACCTCGGGGGTGTCGTTGGCAGGGCTCATGACCGGAACCTCCCCGCTCCGCCCAACACCCGCCCCACAGGCGGGTGAACAGCACACGGCCGCAGGACAGCCTGTCCGTATTGTGGACGCGCCGTGTCATCCCATGGGACACGGGATACGGTGCGGACATGTCTCGCAGCATCAATCTCGCAGTGATCCCCGGTGACGGCATCGGCCAGGAGGTCGTGGCCCAGGGTCTGAAGGTCCTCTCCGCCGTGCTTCCGCAGGATGTGAAGCTGGAGACCGAGGAGTTCGACTTCGGCGCCAAGCGGTACCACGCGACCGGTGAGACGCTCACCGACGCCGACCTCGACGCCCTCAAGCAGCACGACGCCATCCTGCTCGGCGCCATCGGCGACCCGAGCGTGCCCTCCGGCGTCCTGGAGCGGGGCTTCCTGCTCAAGCTCCGCTTCGCCTTCGACCACCACGTGAACCTGCGCCCGAGCAAACTGCTCCCGGGTGTCGCGACGCCGCTCGCCGGTGAGCCCGCGATCGACTTCGTCGTGGTCCGCGAGGGCACCGAGGGCCCGTACACGGGCAACGGCGGGACGATCCGCAAGGGCACCGAGCACGAGGTCGCCACCGAGGTCTCGGTCAACACCGCCTTCGGTGTCGAGCGCGTGGTCCGCGACGCCTTCGCCCGCGCCCAGGCCCGCCCGCGCAAGAAGCTCACGCTGGTCCACAAGAACAACGTGCTGACCTTCGCGGGCCACCTGTGGACGAACGTCTTCAACAAGGTGGCGCGGGAGTTCCCCGAGGTCACCACCGACTACATCCACGTCGACGCGGCGACGATCTACCTCGTCACCGACCCGGCCCGGTTCGACGTGATCGTCACCGACAACCTCTTCGGCGACATCATCACCGACCTCGCCGCGGCCGTCTCCGGCGGCATCGGCGTCGCGGCCTCCGGGAACATCAACCCGAGCCGCGAGTTCCCCTCGATGTTCGAGCCCGTGCACGGCTCGGCCCCGGACATCGCGGGCCAGGGCAAGGCCGACCCCACGGCCACCGTCCTGTCCGTCGCGCTGCTCCTGCGCCACCTCGGCTACGAGACCGAGGCCGCCCGCATCGAGACGGCCGTCTCCGCCGACCTCGGTGAGCGCGGCACCGCCGTGCGCTCCACCGAGGAGATCGGCGACGCGCTCGCCGGCCGAGTAGCCGGCTGATCCGGCGCTCACTCTTTCGTAGCAGAAGCCGCCGGATCGCCTCGTGCGCCCGGCGGCTTCTCCTGTGCGGCCCCGGGTGCCACCATCAGCAGGGGCCGCACCACACCAGCGCACCTCCGGGCCCGTTTCGAGCACACCGTCCCACGCGCGATAATCGGACGTGGGGCCGCGATGTACGTGGAGATGCTCGGACGTCCTAGTACCAGGAGTGCAGGCGTGAACGCGGTCCGTCACAACCAACGGTGAAGGACACGCAACCATGACGACGCCCACGATCGAGCTCAAGCCCACCGCCACGCCGCTGTCCGCCGCGGAGCGCGAGGCGATCCTGGCCAACCCGGGATTCGGCCGCCACTTCACCGATCACATGGTGACGGTCCGCTGGACCGAGGGCCGCGGCTGGCACGACGGGCAGCTCGTGCCCTACGGACCGCTCTCCCTCGACCCGGCCACGAACGTCCTGCACTACGCGCAGGAGATCTTCGAGGGTCTCAAGGCCTACCGCCAGCCCGACGGCACCGTCGCCACGTTCCGCCCCGACATGAACGCCAAGCGCTTCCAGCACTCGGCCTGGCGCCTGGGCATGCCCGAGCTGCCGGTGGAGACCTTCATCGAGGCGTGCGACCTGCTGGTCAAGCAGGACCGCGACTGGGTCCCCGCGCACGGCGGCGAGGAGTCCCTCTACCTGCGCCCGTTCATGATCGCGACCGAGGTGGGCCTCGGCGTGAAGCCCGCGAACGAGTACCTCTTCATCGTCATCGCCTCGCCCGCCGGTGCCTACTTCCCCGGCGGCGTCAAGCCCGTCTCCATCTGGCTCTCCGAGGACCGGGTGCGCGCCGTCCCGGGCGGCGTCGGCGACGCCAAGACCGGCGGCAACTACGCGGCCTCGCTGCTCGCGCAGGCCGAGGCCGCCGCCAAGGGCTGCGACCAGGTCGCCTACCTCGACGCCGTCGAGCACAAGTGGGTCGAGGAGCTGGGCGGCATGAACCTGTACTTCGTGTACGGCGACCGCATCATCACCCCGGGCCTCACCGGCTCGCTCCTCGCGGGCGTCACCCGGGACTCGCTCCTGTCGGTCGCCGAGGACCTCGGTTACAAGTCGGAGGAGGGCCGCGTCTCCATCGAGCAGTGGCAGGCCGACTCCGCCTCGGGTGAACTGACCGAGGTCTTCGCCTGCGGCACCGCCGCCGTCATCACGCCGGTCGGCACGGTCAAGCGGGCGGGCGCCGAATGGCAGCAGTCCGGCGGCGAGGCCGGCGAGGTCACCATGAAGCTGCGCAACGCCCTGCTGGACATCCAGCGCGGCACCGCGCAGGACCAGCACGGCTGGATGCACAAGCTGGGCTGAACCGCCTCCGCCCGAGCGCCTGTCCTGCTGAGGGCAGGCGCTCAGTTCTGTGCGGCAGTGGCAGCGGCGTCGAACCCCGCGAACATGTCGCACAGCTTCTGCTGCGCGTCCGGGCCGAACATCAGCGCCAGATTGCCCGCCGAGTCGGCCGCCGTCGCCTCGCTGCGCGGGAACAGCTCCTCCTCGTACGCGGTGAGCGCCGCCTCCCGGTCGCCGGGGTGCGTGACGATCGTGCGGGCCAGCTCGGCGCCGTCGAACATGGCGAGGTTGGCGCCCTCGCCCGCGAACGGCGACATAAGGTGCGCCGCGTCGCCGAGCAGGGTGGCCCCGGGCACCCGCTCCCACCGCGTGCCGACGGGCAGCGCGTGGATCAGGCGCGGGGTCAGCGGCCCGGCGCCGTCCGCGATCAGCGCGCGCAGCCGCTCGTCCCAGCCGTCGAAGAGGGCGAGCACGGCGGCGCGCGCGGCCCGGGTGTCGCTGAAGTCGAGCGTGCCGAGCCACTCCTCGGGCGCCCGCACCGCGACGTAGGTGTGGATGCGGCCGTCGCCCTCGCGGTGCGTGAGCAGCCCCTTGCCGTCGCCGAGGGTGAAGGAGCTGCCGCCGCCGATGAACGCGGCCAGCTCCTCGAACCGCTCCGCGCCCGGCAGGACGTCGGACTCCACGAACGAGATCCCGGTGTACGCGGGCCGGGCGTCGGTCAGCAGCGGGCGTACCCGCGACCACGCACCGTCGGCGCCGATCAGCAGGTCGGTGGTGAACCGGCTGCCGTCGGCGAGGGTGACCAGGTGGCGGCCGGGCGGCTCGGCCGGCTCGGTGGCCGTGACCTTCGCGCCCCAGCGGATCGTGCCCGCGGGCAGGGAGTCGAGCAGCAGGCGGCGCAGGTCGGCGCGGTTGACCTCGGGCCGGCCGCCGTCGCCGTCGTCCGTGTCGAGGCGGCGCAGCGTGCCGTCCGGGTCGATCAGCCGGCTCTCCTCGCCGCCGGGCAGCACGAGTGCGCGGAACTCCTCGTACAGACCGGCCGCGCGCAGAGCGGCCTGGGCCGTTTCCTCGTGCAGGTCGAGCATGCCGCCCTGGTGGCGGGCGCCGGCCGAGGCGTCCAGGTCGAACAGGGCGCAGGGGACGCCGTGGACGTGCAGGACCCGGGCGAGCGTGAGGCCGCCGAGCCCGGCGCCGACGACGGCGATCGGGTGGTGCGGGACAGGGGTGTGCGGGGCGGTGTTCATGACGGCCTCCTCGTGACGTGCTGACCCCTCCACGGTAACGAACATGTTCGTGACGAACAAGTTCGTCAACGGGTGTGCGGAAGCCGGGTGACAGGGGACGGCGGTTCAGGAGCGGGTCAGCGGCGGCTCGGGTGCCGCCTCGATGCCCGCGATCAGGGTGGCGAATCCCCAGTTCAGCCGGGCGGAGCCGCCCCCCGCCACGAGTACGTCGGCGAGCCGGGCCAGCTCCGGGTGCCGGGCGGGGGAGGCGGTGGTGACGGCGGTGAAGGTGGCGTCCAAGGTGCCCGGGCCGCCGCCGGCGTGCTCGACCGCCGTCGCGGTCGCGCACTGCAGGAGCAGATCCACGCCCCAGGCGGCCCGGGCGTCCGGCACCCCGCCTTCGCGCAACAGGACGAGCAGCGCTTCCACGAGGTCCAGGTAGTGGTCTCCGGCGGGGTGCACGGTCAGCGCGGACCGGGCCAGGGACGGGTAGCGGAAGAGCATCTCCAGGTACGAGGTGAGCAGCCGGGTCAGCCGCTCGCGCCAGTCGCCCGAGGCTTCCCGCGCCGGGCTCAGGTCCACCTCGGCGAGCAGCGCGTCGAGGACGGCCGCGTGCAGCTCGTCGGTGTTGCGGACGTACACGTACAGCGAGGCGGGACCGGTGTCGAGCTCACGGGCCAGGCGGCGCATCGTCACCTTGCCGAGGCCCTCGGCGCGCAGGACGTGCACGGCGGCGGCGACGATGCCGGCCCGGCTCAGAGCGGGCTTCGCGGGGCGTTCGCGGCGGCTGCGCGGGGTGCTGGTCGGGTCGGGGCTGTTCACGGGGCCACGGTAACCGCAGCCGCACGCCGACTTCGAAGTTAGAGCGTCACTCAATACAGAAAAGCGCACGTCCTGGCGATGACTTGGCGCAATCGAATTCCGTGTTTAGAGTGGCGTTCAAATCCTGAGGAGGTGTACGGGCGTGCGACTGACCCCCACCGAGCGCGACCGGCTGCTGCTGTTCGGCGCCGCCGAGCTGGCCCGGGCCCGCAGAGCGCGCGGGCTGCGGCTCAACGTGCCCGAGGCGACGGCCCTGATCGCGGACACCGTCTGCGAGGCGGCCCGGGACGGCCGGCGGCTCGCCGAGGCGATCGAGGCGGCCCGCTCCGTGCTCGGCCCGGACGACGTGCTGCCCGGCGTCGCCGACGTGGTCACCGAGGTGCACGTCGAGGCGGTCTTCGACGACGGATCGCGGCTCGCCGTGGTGAGCGACCCCCTCGGCGGCGGACTCGGCGACCAGGCTCCCGGCGCGCTGCTCCCCGGCCCGGCCCACGCCGAGCCCGAACCGCACGTGACGCTCACCGTCACCAACACCGCGACCGTCCCGGTCTCCGTCACCTCCCACTTCCACTTCTTCGAGGCCAACCCGCGCCTCGACTTCCCGCGCGCCGCCGCCTACGGGATGCGGCTCGCGGTACCGGCCGGCTCGTCCGTGCGGTTCGGGCCGGGGGAGAGCCACGACGTGGGGCTCCTCCCGATCGGCGGGGCCCGGGTCGCCATCGGCTTCGCCGGACTCGTGGACGGGCCGCTGGACGCCCCCGGCGCCCGCGAGAAGGCGCTGCGCTCCGCCGCCGCCTGCGGATATCTGGGCGTACGTGACGAGGAGGCAGACCGATGAGCCGCCCTGGAGGCCACCCCGCCGAGGCCCGCCGCCTCACCCCGCACGAGTACGCGAGCACGCACGGGCCGCGCGCCGGCGACCGGCTGCGCCTCGGTGACTCGGGGCTGACGATCGAGGTGGAGTCCGACGCGCAGGCGTACGGGGACGAGTTCCTCGCCGGGTTCGGGAAGACCGCGCGCGACGGGCTGCACCTGAAGGCGGCGGCCGTCCGCGACACCTGCGACGTCGTGATCAGCAACGTCGTGGTCATCGACGCCGCGCTCGGCATCCGCAAGGTGTCCATCGGCATCCGCGAGGGCCGCATCCAAGCCATCGGCCGCGCCGGGAACCCGGACACGCTGGACGGCGTGGACGTCGTCGTCGGCACCGGCACCTCGATCGTCTCCGGCGAAGGGCTCATCGCCACCGCCGGAGCCGTCGACACCCACGTGCACCTGCTCTCCCCGCGCATCATGGAGGCCTCCCTCGCCTCCGGGGTCACCACCGTCATCGGGCAGGAGTTCGGCCCGGTCTGGGGCGTCGGCGTCAACTCGCCCTGGGCGCTGAAGCACGCCTTCTCCGCCTTCGACGCCTGGCCCGTGAACATCGGCTTCCTGGGCCGCGGTTCGTCCTCGCACGGGGCGCCGCTGGTGGAGGCGCTCGCCGAGGGCGGCGCCTGCGGGTTCAAGGTCCACGAGGACATGGGCGCGCACACCCGCGCCCTGGACACCGCGCTGCGCGTCGCCGAGGAGCACGACGTCCAAGTCGCGCTGCACAGCGACGGGTTGAACGAGTGCCTCTCGGTCGAGGACACCCTGAAGGTCCTGGAGGGGCGGACCATCCACGCCTTCCACATCGAGGGCTGCGGCGGCGGGCACGTACCGAACGTGCTGAAGATGGCGGGCGTCCCGAACGTCATCGGCTCCTCCACCAACCCCACCCTGCCCTTCGGCCGGGACGCGGTCGCCGAGCACTACGGCATGATCGTCTCCGTCCACGACCTCAAGACGGATCTGCCCGGCGACGCCGCGATGGCCCGCGACCGCATCCGCGCCGGGACGATGGGCGCCGAGGACGTCCTGCACGACCTGGGCGCCATCGGCATCACCTCGTCCGACGCGCAGGGCATGGGCCGGGCGGGCGAGACCGTGCGCCGCACCTTCGCGATGGCCGGGAAGATGAAGGCCGAGCTGGGCGACCCGGGCGCCGGCCACGACAACGAGCGCGTCCTGCGCTACATGGCGAAGCTGACCATCAACCCGGCCATCGCCCACGGCCTTTCGCACGAGATCGGGTCCATCGAGCCCGGCAAGATGGCCGACATCGTGCTGTGGCGCCCCGAGTTCTTCGGCGCCAAGCCGCAGCTCGTCCTGAAGTCCGGCTTCCCCGCGTACGGCGTCGTCGGCGACCCGAACGCGGCCACCGACACCTGCGAACCCCTCGTCCTCGGACCGCAGTTCGGCGCGCACGGCGCGACGCCCGCCGAACTCTCCGTCGCCTTCGTCGCCCAGGCCGCCGTCGACCAGGGCCACGACGGGATGCCCACGCGCCGCCGCCGTGTCGCCGTGCGCGGCACTCGCGGCATCGGCCCCGCCGACCTGCGCCTCAACTCCCGCACCGGCGCGGTCGACGTGGACCAGCGCACCGGCCTGGTCACGCTCGACGGCGAACCGCTGCGCTCCGAGCCGGCCGAGTCCGTTTCCCTGAACCGTCTCTACTTCCTCTGAGGACCCCGCGATGACGACGCAGTACTTCATGCCGCCCGAATGGGCCCCGCACGAGCGGACCTGGATGGCGTGGCCGGGCCCCAACCCCACCTTCACCGACGAGCGGGAGCTGGCCGCGGCGCGCACCGCCTGGGCCGGGGTCGCCCGCGCCGTGCGCCGGTTCGAACCGCTGACCATGGTCGTCGGCGCGGGCCAGCTCGACTCGGCCCGCGAACTGGCTGCCGACGGCATCGAGTTGGTGGAACGGGACCTCGACGACGCCTGGATGCGCGACATCGGCCCGACCTTCGTCAAGGACCGGGCGGACGGCGCACTCGCCGCCGTGGACTGGACGTTCAACGGCTGGGGCGCCCAGGACTGGGCCCGCTGGGAGCACGACTCCGCGATCGCCCGGCACATCGCCGGCCTCGCCGGCGTCCCCGCGCTCTCCTCACCCCTGGTCAACGAGGGCGGCGGCATCCACGTCGACGGCGAGGGCACCGTGCTGCTGACCGAGACGGTGCAGCTCGACCCGGACCGCAACCCGGGCTGGACCAAGGAGCGCGTCGAGGCCGAGATCCACGCGCGGATCGGCACCAGCGAGGCGATCTGGCTGCCGCGCGGACTGACCGGCGACTACGGCGAGTTCGGCACCCGCGGCCACGTCGACATCGTCGCCGCGTTCGCCGCGCCCGGCGTCGTCCTCGTCCACTCCCAGCGCGACCCGGCCCACCCCGACTTCGAGGTCAGCCGCGAGATCATCGGCACCCTCTCCGGGCGGACCGACGCCGCGGGCCGCCCCCTGGAGATCGTCGAGGTGCCCGCCCCGGCCGTCCTCGCGGACGACGAGGGCTGGGTCGACTACTCCTACATCAACCACTACCTCTGCAACGACGGCGTCGTCCTGTGCGGCTTCGACGACCCGCGCGACGAGGAGGCCGCGGCCCTCTTCCGCCGGCTGTTCCCGGCCCGGACCGTCACCCTCGTCGACGCGCGGACCGTCTTCGCGGCCGGCGGCGGCATCCACTGCATCACCCAGCAGCAACCCGTGGCAGGGTTCTGACGTGACCCGCCGAAACCCCCGCACCCCCGCCCCGCCCCTGGACACCGTGCTCGCCGCGACCATGGCGATGATCGCCGAGCGCGGCCTGGAGCGGCTCACCCTGGCCGCGCTCGGCCGCGAGGTGGGCATGAGCAGCGGGCACGTCGCCTACCACTTCGGGTCGAAGGACGAGCTGCTGCTGCGCACGCTGGAGTGGAGCGAGGGGCGGCTCGGCGAGGAGCGGCGGGCGCTGCTCGCGCGGGAGGGCAGCGCACGCGAGCGGCTCGACGCCTACGTCGCCCTGTACGTGCCCGACGGCCACCGCGACCCGCACTGGACGCTCTGGCTGGAGGTGTGGAACCGCTCGCAGAACGCCGCGGCCGGCACCTCCGCCCGCGCCCGCCAGTCCGCCATCGAGCGGGCCTGGCACCGGGACCTCGTGGCGCTGCTCGCCGAGGGCAGCTCGCGCGGCGAGTTCCGGCCGGTCGACCCGGACCGGTTCGCGGCCCGGCTGCGCGCGCTGCTCGACGGGTTCGCCATCCACGTGGCGATCGGGCTGCGCGGGGCGGGCCGCGACGAAGTCCTCGCCCACGTACGGGAGTTCCTGGACGACGGGCTCATGGCGCAGGGGGCCCCGCAGTCCTGACCCCGCGGCCCGTTCAGGCGCGCACGAAGCGCACCGGCGTGCCCGGTACGGCCTGCGCCGCCGCGGCCAGTGCCGCCGGCGCCACCACGGCGATCACCGGGTAGCCGCCGGTCGTCGGATGGTCGTGCAGGAAGACCACGGGGCGGCCGTCCGGCGGCACCTGCACCGCGCCCAGCACCATGCCCTCGCTGGGCAGTTCGCCCGCCGCGCCGCGCTCCAGGGCGGGCCCCTCGGTCCGCAGGCCGATGCGGTTGCTCTGCGCCGACACCGTGAACGTGGCGGTCAGGAAGGTGCGCAGGGCCGCCGCGGTGAACCAGTCGTCGCGGGGGCCGGGGCGGGCGGGGAGCACGAGCGCCGTCGGCGGCGCGGGCCAGGGCGGGGCGACGGGCAGCGCCGGGGGAGCGGTGCGCTCCGCGCGGCCGGCGGGGAGCAGGTCGCCCTGGGCGAGCGGGGCCGGGCCGAGGCCCGAGAGGAGGTCGGTGGAGCGGCTGCCCAGGACGGGCGGGACGGCGATCCCGCCGGCGACGGCCAGGTAGGAGCGGACGCCCGCGGTGGCCGGGCCCGCGTCGAGGGTGGCCCCGGCCGGGACGCGGACCGGGACGCCCCAGGGGGCGGGGCGCCCGTCGAGCGTGACCCGGCAGGGGGCGCCGCCGACCACCAGGGTGACGTCCGCGTCGGGGCGCAGGGCGCACCCTGTCAGGGTCGTCTCCAGGACGGCGGTGCCCTCCGGGTTGCCGACGAGTCTGTTGGCCAGGTCCATCGAGGGGGCGTCCAGGGCGCCTGACCGGGGGACGCCGAGGTGGGCGTGGCCGGTTCGTCCCGCGTCCTGGATCGTGGTCAGGGCGCCGGGCCGGGTGATCGTCAGTTCTGTCGTCATCGCTGGTTCGCATCCGGCTGCTCGCCGTGGCATGTCCGCTCGGCCGCCGTCCGATCGTCGTCCGTGGCTGGTCGCGCAGTTCCCCGCGCCCCTGGCGGGGTGAATCGCACCCGGGTCCCGGGCGAGAGCAGAGCCGCCTGTTGCCTCTCGGTGTTCCACAAGCGGGACGGATCCGCCATCGTGCCGATGAGCTGCCAGCCGCCCGGCGTCGCCCGCGGGTAGACCGCCGTGTACGGGCCCGCAAGCGCCAGGGCGCCCGCCGGGACCCGGGTGCGCGGGGTGTCCCGGCGCGGGACGCGCAGCTCCGGCGGCAGCCCGGTCAGATAGCCGAAGCCGGGGGCGAAGCCGCAGAAGGCGACGCGGTAGGTGTACGAGGCGTGGCGCGCGGCGACCTCGTCCTCGGCCACGCCCCACAGGGCGGCGACATCGGCCAGGTCCGGGCCGTCGTACGCGACCGGGATCGTCACCACCTCGCCGTCCGCCGGGGCGGTCGCGGGGAGGGTCCAGCCGGTGAGCCGGCGGGTCAGCGCGGCGGGGTCGGAGACGCCGTCCAGCAGCACCGTGCACGCGCCGGGCACGATCTCGGCGACCGGCGGCAGCGTGCCGTCCGCCCGGCGCCGCAGCAGCTCCGCATGGAAGGCGCCGGCCCGCTCGGCGTCCGGCAGCTCCACCAGGAGCGCGTGCCGCCCGGCCGGACGGACCACGAGGCCGGTGCTCACGCGAACGCCTCCACCGTGATTCCGGCCCCGGCCAGCGCCGCCCGCACCCGCGCGGCGATCCGGGCCGCGCCCGGGGTGTCGCCGTGCACGCACAGCGAGCGAGGCGCGACCGCGACGCGGGTGCCGTCGACCGCCTCGACACCGCTCTCCACGGCGAAGCCGACGGCCCGGCGCACCACCGTGTCCGGGTCCTCGACGACGGCGCCCGGCTCGCGCCGGGGGACCAGCGTGCCCCGCGCGGTGTACGCGCGGTCGGCGAAGGCCTCGCGCACGGGAGCGAGCCCGGCCTCCCCGGCGGCGGCGAGCAGTTCGGAACCGGGCAGGCCGAGCACCGGAAGGTTGCCGCCCGCGAGCCGGACCCCGGCCACCACGGCCTGCGCCTGCGCGGTGTCGTGGACCGTGCGGTTGTAGAGCGCGCCGTGCGGTTTCACGTACCTCACCTCGGCCCCGGCCGCCTGGGCGAAGACCCGCAACGCGCCGATCTGGTACGCCACTTCGGCCGCCAGCTCGTCCGGGGGCACGTCCATGGCGCGGCGCCCGAACCCGGCGAGGTCGCGGTAGGAGACCTGCGCGCCGATCCGCACTCCACGCTCGGCGGCCAGGTCGCAGACCCGGCGCATGACGGACGGGTCGCCGGCGTGGAAGCCGCACGCCACGTTGGCACTGGTCACCACGGAGAGCAGGGCCTCGTCGTCGGTGAGCGTCCACCGGCCGAAGCCCTCGCCGAGGTCGGCGTTGAGGTCGATCACGCCTGGAATGTCGTCTCGGGTCACCTGCTCAACGTAAGGGATCGTTCAACAATCCGACAAGAGGTCGATCGGGTGGGTGATATGCCACAACCCCTTGTTCGATCGTTCAACGATCCCCTAGTGTCCGTGCATCCCCCACGGAGACGGGCCCCCGCCGGATTCCGTGCCCTCCCCGTGCCCTCGTCCCGAAGAAGGCGGCCGCATGATCGTGCTTCTCGGCGTGCTCGTGGTGATCCTCGGATTCGTCACGCGCCGCAATCCCGTCCTCGTGGTCGGTGTCGCCGGTATCGCCACCGGACTGCTCGGCAAGATGAACCCGCAGGAGATCCTCGCCGCCTTCGGCCACGCGTTCGCCGACAGCCGGTCCGTCACCGTCTTCGCCATCGTGCTCCCGGTGATCGGCCTCCTGGAGCGGTACGGCCTGCGCGAACAGGCCCGCACCCTCATCGGCAAACTCGGCAAGCTCAGCGCCGGCCGCTTCCTCACCGTCTACCTGCTGATCCGCCAGATCACGGCCGCGTTCGGGCTCAACAACCTCGGCGGCCCGGCGCAGACCGTGCGCCCGCTCGTCGCGCCCATGGCGGAGGCCGCCGCCGAACGCACCGCGGGCGCCGCGCTCCCCGACAAGCTGCGCGAGAAGGTCCGCTCCTACTCCTCCTCCGCCGACACCGTCGGTCTCTTCTTCGGCGAGGACTGCTTCATCGCGATCGGATCGATCCTGCTGATCACCGGCTTCGTGAACTCCACCTACCACCAGGAGCTCGAACCCACCCAGCTCGCCCTGTGGGCCGTGCCGCTGGCCGTCTGCGCCTTCGTCATCCACGGCGCCCGGCTGCTGCTGCTCGACAAGAAGCTGGAGCGGGAGATGGCCCTGGCCGCCGCCGAGAACGACCTGCCGCTGCCGCCGCAGGCGCCCGGACCGTCCCGTGAGGAGCCCGCCAAGTGATCAAGGTCGAATGGCTCTACTGGCTCATCGGTCTCGTCTTCGTCGTGATGGCCGCGCAGATGGCGAGGGACCGCACCAACCCCAAGCGCTGGACCTCCGCCGCCTTCTGGGGGTTGCTCGGCCTGACCTTCCCCTACGGCACCGGCGTCGTCGAGGGCGGCGCGAGCTGGACCCTGCCCGCCGAACCGCTCGGCGTCGCCGTCCTCGCGCTGATCGTGCTCGCCGGGTTCAACTTCATCGGCAAGGGCGTCCCGGTCACCACCACGGCCGAGCAGCGTGAGGTCTCGGCGGCCCGGCTCGGCAACAAGCTCTTCGTCCCCGCGCTCACCATCCCGCTGGTCGCCATCGTCTGCGCCTCCTTCCTCGACGAGTCGGGCCTCTTCGAGACCGGCAAGGCCACGCTGATCGGCCTCGGCCTCGGCTGCATCGCGGCGCTGGCCGTCGGCATGCTGGTGACGGGCGAGCGCAAGCTGTCGGTGCCGATCCACTCCGGGCGCTCCATGCTGGAGGCGATGGGCTCCGCCCTGCTGCTGCCCCAGCTGCTCTCCGTGCTCGGCTCGATCTTCGCGGTCGCCGGGGTCGGCACTCAGGTCGGCAAGATCGTGAACGACGTGCTCCCCGACAACTCCAAGTACTTCGCCGTCGTCGCGTACTGCGTCGGCATGTTCCTGTTCACCGTGATCATGGGCAACGCGTTCGCGGCGTTCCCCGTCATGACCGCGGCGATCGGCTGGCCGGTCCTCATCCAGCAGATGCACGGCAACGAGGCCGGAGTGCTCGCGGTCGGCATGCTCGCCGGGTTCGCCGGCACCCTGTGCACGCCGATGGCGGCCAACTTCAACATCGTCCCCGCGTCCTTGCTCGAACTGAAGGACCAGTACGGGCCCATCAAGGCGCAGCTGCCGACGGCGCTCGCGCTGCTCGTCTGCAACATCGTGATCATGGCCGTCTTCGCGGTCTGAACGGCCTGTGCGGCCTGGAAGGAGCAGCCATGACCCGCGTACTGGTCACCGGCTTCGAACCGTTCGGCGGAGAGTCCGTGAACCCGTCCTGGCAGGCGGCGCAGCTCGTCGCCGCCGCGCCGCCGGAGGGCCTCGCCGTCACCGCGGTGCAGCTGCCCTGTGTCGTCGGCGCGTCGCTGGAGGTGCTGCGGGAGGCGGTCGAGCGGGTCCGGCCCGAGCTGGTGCTCTGTCTCGGGCAGGCGGGGGGCCGGGCCGGGGTCACCGTCGAACGCGTCGCCATCAACGTCGACGACGCGCGCATCCCCGACAACGCCGGGGCCCAGCCCGTCGACGAGCCCGTCGTGCCCGGGGGGCCCGCCGCGTACTTCTCCACGCTGCCGGTGAAGGCGTGTGTCGCCGCGATGCGGGGTGCCGGGGTGCCGGCGGCGCTCTCCAACACGGCCGGCACGTTCGTCTGCAATCACGTGGCGTACGGGTTGGCGCATCTGCTGGCCACCAGGTTTCCCGGCGTCAGGGGCGGCTTCGTCCATGTGCCCTGGGCCCCGGCCCAGGTCCCGGACGGCTCCGCTCCGTCCCTGCCGCCGGATCTGGTGGCGGAGGGGGTGCGTGCGCTGCTTTCGACTGCCGTGACGACGACGGCGGACCTACGCGTCTCGGAGGGGACGACCCACTAGCGGGGCTGCGTCTGGTGCGTGCGGGCCCCGCCGAGTGCGGCTCCGGTGGGGGCGGGCCGCGCAGTTCCCCGCGCCCCTGAGATGCGCACTACGTGCGCCATCTCACCGGGCGCCCCTGGGGGACAGCGGCGAAGCCGCAAGCCCCCAGGGGCGCGGGGAACTGCGCGCTCAGCCCCCACGAGCCGGCACCCGACGGCGAAGCCGATGTTTTCTGAGGGGCGCGGGGAACTGCGCGACCAGCCCCCACGAGCCCGCGCCCGACGGCGAAGCCGATGGTTTTCAGGGGCGCGGGGAACTGCGCACAAGTCGTGCCCGGCCGCACCCATGAACCGCCAGGCCCCCGACCCAGAAAGGCCCCCATGCCCACCCCGGAGGACACCGCTCAGCTGGCAGCAGCCAATGTCACCAGGGAGTTCCCCAACTTCCCCGCTCACCTGATGACGACGGCCACCGAGACCACCCGCCCGAGCACCCTGCACCCCGCGTTCTACGGCGCCTACGACTGGCACTCCTCCGTACACATGCACTGGCTGCTCCTGCGCACTCTCCCCGCCCTGCCCCCCGCCACGACGACCCCGTACACCGCCGTACTGGACCACCACCTGACCCCCGAGAACCTCGCCACGGAAGCCGCCTACCTCCTGGACCGGCCCGGATTCGAGCGCCCGTACGGCTGGGCCTGGCTCACCGCGCTCGCCGCCGAGGCCCGGGACACCCGATGGGGCCCGGCCTTCGGGCCCGCCGTGGACGCCGTGGAGCGGCTCCTCGCCGGCTGGCTGCCGAAGGCCACGTATCCCGTGCGGCACGGCGTCCACACCAACAGCGCCTTCGCCCTCGGCCTGATCCTGGACACCGGCGCGGCGGCCGGCCTGTCGCAGACGACGCTGGAAGGCGTCCGCACCCGCCTGCGCACCTGGTTCGCCGACGACCACGACGCGCCCGCGCACTGGGAGCCCTCCGGCCAGGACTTCCTGTCGCCCGCGCTCAGCGAGGCGGACGCGATGCGCCGGGTCCTGGACGCGGAGGCGTTCGCGCGGTGGCTCGACCGGTTCCTGCCGGGCCTGCGCACGGGTGCGCCCTGCGCCCTTCTCGACGTGCCGCTCGTCTCCGACCCCGCCGACCCGCACATCGGCCACCTGCTGGGCCTCGCCCTCTCCCGCGCCGCCGCGCTGCGCACGATCGCGGGCGCCCTGCCGGACGGGCCGGTGCGGTCCCGTCTGACCGAGGCCGCCGACGCCCACCTCGCGGCCGGGCTCCCGGCCGTGGACAGCGGGGACTTCACCACGGACCACTGGCTGGCCACGTTCGCGGAACTCGCCCGCCGGCGCGCCGACGGGTGACCGTGATCCGGTGAACGCAATGAACGCAAGTACGCGCGATCGTTGCGCGGTACACCCTTGTCACGCGGCCCGGCGGTCCTCCAATGTGGCCCCTCATGGGACGAGAGCAATGGAAGAAAGTCCTGGTCGGATCGGCCGGGAACATGGTCGAGTGGTTCGACTGGTTCGTGTACGCGAGCTTCGCGACGTACTTCGCGGGCGCCTTCTTCCCCGACGGGAACCCGACCGCGCAGCTGATGAACACGGCCGGCATCTTCGCCGTCGGCTTCTTCATGCGTCCGGTCGGCGGCTGGCTGCTCGGCCGGGTCGGTGACCGCAAGGGCCGCAAGGCGGCGCTGACGCTGACCGTGACGCTGATGTCGGCGTCCGCCGTGCTCATCGCGATCGCGCCGACCTACGCGGTCGCCGGGTACGGCGGCGCCGCCGTCCTGCTCGTCGCCCGCCTGCTGCAAGGCCTCTCCGTCGGCGGCGAGTACGCGGCCAGCGCCACCTACCTCACCGAGGCCGCCGCCCCCGAGCGGCGCGGCTTCGCCTCCAGCTTCCAGTACGTGTCCATGACCGCGGGCCAGATCATCGGCCTCGGGCTGCTGATCGTCCTCCAGCGCACCCTCTCCGACGACGCGCTGCACGGATGGGGCTGGCGCGTACCCTTCGTCGTCGGCGCCCTCGGCGCGGCGATCATCTTCTACCTGCGCCGCAACATGCTGGAGACCGAGGTCTACGAGGAGTCCGCCGACGCCGGCGCCGTGGCCGGGGACGACAAGGGCAGCATGAAGGCCCTGTGGGCGCACAAGCGCGAGGCGTTCCTCGTCGTCGCGCTCACCATGGGCGGAACCGTGGCGTACTACACGTACACGACCTACCTCACCAAGTACCTGTCGAACTCGGCCGGGCTCAGCAAGCAGACCGCGACCCTCGTCTCGTTCTGCGCGCTCATCGTCTTCGCCTGCCTCCAGCCGCTCGCGGGCGCGCTGTCGGACCGGATCGGCCGCCGCCCGCTGCTGATCACGTTCGCCGTCGGCTCGACCTTCCTGACCGTGCCGATCATGACGATGCTCAAGCACGCGGGCTCGTTCTGGCCGGCGCTCGGCCTCTCGCTGCTCGCGCTCGTCATCGTCACCGGCTACACCTCGATCAACGCCTGCGTGAAGGCGGAGCTCTTCCCGACCGGCATCCGCGCCCTGGGCGTCGCCCTGCCGTACGCCCTCGCCAACGCCCTGTTCGGCGGGACGGCCGAGTACGTCGCCCTCTGGTTCAAGGACGGCGGCCTGGAGTCCGGCTTCTCCTGGTACGTGGCCGGCTGTGCGGCCGTGTCGCTGGTCGTCTACCTGTCCATGCGTGAGACCCGCACCATCGACCTGAACCGGGTGCAGCAGCCGGAGCGAGCCCCGCAACCGGTGGCCTGAACCCCGCTGACCGCATCGTGAGACCACAGTCCGGCGCCGGTCCGGGCTGTGGCAGACTGCGGGCGTGCTCTCGTTCGCCATGATTATTGGCAGCAGGCGCGCCGGTCCGCAGTGACCGTCTCGTACGACCACGTACGGGCGGACACCGTCGTCCTCGACCCGCGCGCAGACCTCTCGCACCCGCGAGAGGTTTTTCTCGTTTCTGGCCCACCCCATGCCAGGCGGAGAGCGCGCGGGATCATAGTCGGACGGTGGAGCCGGTCATTCCGGTAGACCGAGATCCCATACAGGAGCCCGATCAGCATGAGCAGCAGCCCCAGCGAACGCAGCGACGAACGCGCCGGCGAGCCCGACGATTCCTTCCACGTCTTCGACACGACGCTGCGCGACGGCGCGCAGCGCGAGGGCATCAACCTCACCGTCGCGGACAAGCTGACCATCGCACGGCACCTGGACGACTTCGGCGTGGGCTTCATCGAGGGCGGCTGGCCCGGCGCCAACCCCCGCGACACCGAGTTCTTCGCCCGCGCGCAAGCGGAGATCGACTTCCGGCACGCGCAACTCGTCGCCTTCGGCGCCACGCGCCGCGCGGGCGCCAAGGCGGCCGAGGACCCGCAGGTCAAGGCGCTCCTGGACTCCGGCGCCCCGGTGATCTGCCTGGTCGCCAAGTCCCACGACCGGCACGTGGAACTGGCCCTGCGCACCACCCTCGACGAGAACCTGGAGATGGTCCGCGACACCGTCTCCCACCTGGTCGCCCAGGGCCGCCGGGTCTTCGTCGACTGCGAGCACTTCTTCGACGGGTACCGTGCCAACCCGGCGTACGCGAAGTCGGTCGTGCGCACCGCGCACGAGGCGGGCGCCTCCGTCGTCGTGCTCTGCGACACCAACGGCGGCATGCTGCCCGCCCAGGTCCAGGCGATCGTGCACACCGTCCTCGACGACACCGGCGCGCGGCTCGGCATCCACGCCCAGGACGACACCGGCTGCGCCGTCGCCAACACCCTCGCCGCCGTCGACGCGGGCGCCACCCACGTGCAGTGCACGGCCAACGGCTACGGCGAGCGCGTCGGCAACTCCAACCTCTTCCCGGTCGTCGCCGCCCTGGAGCTGAAGTACGGCAAGAAGGTCCTGCCCGACGGGGCGCTGAGCGAGATGACGCGCATCTCGCACGCCATCGCCGAGGTCGTGAACCTCACGCCCTCCACGCACCAGCCCTATGTCGGCGTCTCCGCCTTCGCCCACAAGGCGGGGCTGCACGCCTCCGCGATCAAGGTCGACCCGGACCTCTACCAGCACATCGACCCCGACCTCGTCGGCAACCGCATCCGGATGCTCGTCTCCGACATGGCCGGCCGCGCCTCCATCGAGCTCAAGGGCAAGGAGCTGGGCGTCGACATCTCCGGCGACCGCGAGCTGGTCGGCCGCGTCGTCGAGCGCGTCAAGGCACGTGAACTCCAGGGGTACACGTACGAGGCCGCGGACGCCTCCTTCGAACTGCTGCTGCGCGAGGAGGCCGAGGGCCGGGCGCGCCGCTACTTCCGCGTCGAGTCCTGGCGGGCCATCGTCGAGGACCGCCCCGACGGCAGCCACGCCAACGAGGCGACCGTGAAGCTGTGGGCCAAGGGCGAGCGGATCGTCGCCACCGCGGAGGGCAACGGCCCGGTCAACGCGCTCGACCGGGCCCTGCGCGTCGGCCTGGAGCGGATCTACCCCCAGCTCGCCGGGATGGAGCTGGTCGACTACAAGGTCCGCATCCTGGAAGGCAAGCACGGCACGTCCTCCACGACCCGCGTCCTGATCTCCACGACGGACGGGGCGGGGGAGTGGTCGACGGTGGGGGTCGCGGAGAACGTGATCGCCGCGTCCTGGGGCGCCCTGGAGGACGCGTACACGTACGGTCTGCTCCGCGCGGGCGTGGAGCCGGTCGAGTAGCCGAGGTCACGGGGCTCCGCCCCGGACCCCGCTCCTCAATCGCCGGAGGGGCTGGATTTTCCAGCCCCTCCGGCTCCGGTCTACTGCAACGTCCACTTCTGATTCGCCGCCCCGGTGCACGACCACAGCTGAGTCGCCACCCCGTCCGCAACAGAATTCCCGGTCACATCAAGGCACTTGCCGGCACCCGCATTGACCAGGTCCCCGGACGACTCCAGACGCCACTGCTGAGCCCCGCTCCCATTGCAGTCGTACAGCTGGACCTTGGCCCCGTCCGCAGTCGACCCCCCGCTCACGTCAAGGCACTTGCCAAGAGCCCGCACGGACCCGTCCGCCTTCACGGTCCAGGTCTGGTTCTGCGACCCCGTGACACAGGACCAGATCTGGGCGACGGCCCCATTGGCGGTGGACCCGTCCCGGACGTCGAGGCACTTGCCGCCCAGCCCGTGCAGGGCGCCCACCCGGTCGCCGCCGCCGGCCTGCGTGCCGCCCCAGGTGAATGTCGCCGAGGTGTTGCCCGGCAGCGAGTAAGTGACGTGCTGGGCACCCCAGTTGACGGTGACGTCCTTCGCGCCCGACGCGTCGTTGAAGGCGATCAGCGCCTTCGAGCCGTCCGGGTTGCGCCAGGCCACGTTCGGCACGGTGCTGGAAGCGGTGGAGGCGATCCGGGACGCGCCCGGCCGGACGAACTTCGTCAGGTGGCCCATCGTGTAGTACTCGATGTTGTAGTCGACCTGGCCGCTGCGGGAGTCCCCGTTGTGGACGGTGACGAGTCCGTCGCAGGTACCGCAGCCGCCGTTGTGCGGGCCCCGGTTCTGGTCCACGGCCAGCGACCACTTCGTCACCGACTTCGCCCAGTTGCGGGTGTAGTCGATGATGTTCATCATGTCCTCGCGCTGCTGGTCGGCGATCCAGGTGCCACCGGAGTGCTCGGTCTGGAAGGCGTCCAGCTGCGGGTACTTGTTGTGGATCTCGGTCTGCTTGGCGACGTCGCCGCCGTAGCCGTGCCAGGCGATCCCGCCGAAGTTCGGGTGGGAGCGCACCGCCGCGTCGTCCACGGTCGGCGCCGCGTACGCGTCGTAGGTGTCCCAGTTCCAGTCGTGGGCGAGCACCTTGGTCTTCAGGTTCGCGCCGGCCAGCTTCGGCAGCAGCTCGTTCTTGGTGAAGTAGGCGAGCCCGGAGCCGTTCCAGCTCATCGAGGGGTAGCCGGAGCAGCAGGTCGGCTCGTTCTGGGCGGTGACGTAGTCGATGGGGACACCGGCGGCCTGGTAGGCCTGGATGTACTTCACGAAGTAGTTCGCGTAGGCGCCGTAGTTCTCGGCCTTGAGCCAGCCGCCGTTGAGCTGGCCGCTGTCCTTCATCCAGGCGGGTGCCGTCCACGGGGAGGCCATCACGGTGGCGGCCGGGTTGAGCTGCTTGGCCTGCTTGGTCAGGGGGAGCACGTCGGCCTGGTCGTGGGCGATCGAGAACTTCGCCAGTGACGGGTCGCTCTGCCCGGCGGGCACGTCGTCGTACGTGTACCCGGTGCGGGCCAGGTCCGAGCCGCCCATCGGGTTGCGGAGGAAGGAGAGCCCGATACCCTCGGTCGGCGAGAACAGCTTCTTCATCGTCGCGTCGCGGGTCGCCCCGGACAGGGCGCCGCTGGAGTTCATCAGCCAGGCCGCGGTGTCCGTGAAGGACGCGCCGCCGCCGGTGAACGTCTGGTACCGGGTGTTCTCGTCGACGGTGATCGTGGTGCCGGTGGTGCCGCTGCCCGCCTGGAACGCGACCGGGGGCTGCTGCTGGAGTCCGCGCGTGACGTGGCGGCCGCCGCCGTCGTCGGTGGTGGTGAGCCAGACGGAGACCTGCTCGCCCGCGGCCTGGGCGGGTGCGGTGCCCGCGCCGGCGAGTCCGACCGTGACCAGGGCCCCGGCCAGCAGCAGCCGGAGCAGGGTGGGGGGCCTTGTGGGGGTGGTTGTGGGGGTGCGCACGATGCCTCCTGTGTCCCAACAGTCAACTCTCATGGCTTAGTTCAAGACGTGAGTTAAAGGGCGTTCGCGGACCGCGTCAAGACTTCACGTCACGAACGCCCCGACCCGTCATTCACACCCCGTCTGGGTTAGCGTCGAGGTATGAGGCCCTTGTTCGCCGCCCTCGCCGCGCCGCTGCTCGCCCTCGCCGCGACGCTCACGGTCACGCCCGCCGCCTCCGCCGCGTCGGACGTCTCCACCGTGGCCGATGCCCTGCGGAAGAGTCCGGTCTACGTCGATCCGGCCGCCGCCACCGATCTGACCTCGGCGGACGTCGACGCGCTGGAGAGAAGGATCAAGGACGCGGACAAGCCGGTGATGGTGGCGGTGCTCCCGGCCGACTTCCCGAAACAGGACCTCTTCACCAATCTGCGCACCAAGACGGGGATCGTCGGCGTCTACGGCGTGCGGCTCGGCAGCGCCTTCGACGCCCGCGCCGACCACCAGGTCCTGTCGAACGCCGCCGTTCACAACCTGACGACGAGCGTGCGCGGCGAGTCGGCCCGCCGGCAGCTCGACGACTTCGTCGCCACGGCGGTCCGCACGGCGCACGGTTCGGCGCCCTCCTCCTGGGCGGGCGCGGGCGGCGGCGCCGAACGCGGTACCTCCGCGGCCCCGCTGCTGGGTGTCGGCGCGGTCGTCGTGGTCGGCGGCGCGGGCGCCTACGCCCTGGCCCGCCGCAACCGGCGCCGCAAGGAGGAGGAGCAGCGCCAGGCCCTCGACCGGCTGCGCGTCGTGGTCGACGAGGACATCACCGCGTTCGGCGAGGAACTGGACCGGCTCGACTTCCATCCGGCGGAGGCGGGCGCCGACGACGCGATGCGCGCGGACTACGAGCGGGCGCTCGACGCGTACGAGAAGGCCAAGCAGTACATGGCGGCGGCCCGGCGCCCCGAGGACGTCCGGGGCGTCACCCAGGCCCTGGAGGACGGCCGCTTCTCCCTCGCGCTGCTGGCCGCCCGCCGCGAGGGCCGCCCGCTGCCCGAGCGCCGGGCCCCCTGCTTCTTCGACCCGCGCCACGGGCCCTCGGTCGAGGACGCCGCATGGACCCCGCCCGGCGGCGCGCCCCGGCAGGTCCCGGTCTGCGCGGCGGACGCCACCCGGCTGCGGGACGGACAGGACCCCCTGGTGCGCACGGTCGATGCGGGCGCGGGTGAGCGCCGCCCGTACTACGACGCGGGCCCGATGTACGGCCCCTGGGCCGGCGGCTACTTCGGCGGCGGCATGCTGCCGGGGCTGCTGGTCGGCACCATGCTCGGCTCGATGATGTCGGGCCCGGCGTACGCCGCGGACTACGGCTCCGGGTACGGCGACTTCGGCGCCGGGGACTTCGGGGGCGGCGACTACTCGGGCGCGGACTTCGACGCGTCGGACTTCGGCGGCGGATTCGGCGACGGTGGGGGCGGCGGGGACTTCGGTGGCGGCGGCGGTGGCGGCGGCGGGGACTTCGGCGGCGGATTCTGATTCCGGGCCATCCAGGTCACCGGTGGTCCGGTCCGGTCAGGCGCGGCTGAGCGCCCGGGTCACCCCGGCCAGGACGGTCGTGGTCAGCACCCAGCCCAGCGCGATCAGCGCGTACGCCAGCCCCTGGACCCCGGCGTCGGCCCAGTGCCAGCCGTCGCGCTGGCCGAGCCCGCCCACCGGGATCAGCAGATCGAGCGTGTACGCGACCGGGTTGAACGGCGCCCCCTCGCCCTTCTTGTTCGGCAGGGGCGTGTGCGTGTGGAAGACGAGCGAGCCCAGCAGGGTGAGCACCATCAGCCAGATCCCGGCGATCCACGGCCGGTAGCCGTAGCCGACCGTCGCCTCCAGCAGCCAGCCCCACACCCGGCCCAGCGGCCGCAACGTGGCGCGCCGTCTGCGCTCGCGCACCAGCAGCACCCGGCGCGCCTCGTCCTCGTGCCCCAGCTTCCGGTAGTACGCGGCCAGTTGCTCGTACGGCTGCGGAGTGAAACCGGTCTGGAGGCGCAGCCACGCGAGGCGGTTCGTGGTGTCCTCGCGCTGGGTGGCGGCCGTCGACTCCATCCAGTCGTACAGCAGTCCGTCCAGACCGAGCGGGGCCCGCCAGGTGCCCGGCCGGTCCTGGATGCGGGTCGCCCGCGCGTTGCGCAGGTCCACGCCGCCCGCCGGGGGAGCGGCGAGCCGCAGGTCCAGCGCCTCCACCTGCGCGCCGACCGCCATCAACGACGAGGCGCGGCCGCGCAGTTCGGCCTCGTGGAAGGAGAGGAGATCCTCGATCCGAGCGCCGCGCAACCGGACCCGTCCGTCGGCCCGGAACCCCTGGTGGAGGCGGACCGTCGACGCCCGCAGCGCGTCCCCGTTGAACGCGATGTCCTCCGGGGCCGGGACCACGATCCGCGCCCCGTCCATCCACAGGCCGCCGGGCAGCTCGGCTCCGGGGAACAGCACTTGGCCGTGGGCCACGAACCCGTTCTTGCAGAAGACGCCGCCCTGCATGACGAGCCCGCCCGCGTGCAGCGCGATCCCACCGGGCGCCAGCAGCCGGCCCCGGTCCAGCACCAGCGCGCCCGCTATGTGGGTCAGCGTGACGTTCACGGCGCCGCGCTCCCCGCCGGTGACGGTGGACCCGCGCAGGTCGAGCCGCCCGCCGATCTGTGCGGTCGGGGCGACGAAGCCGGGCAGCTCGCAGTCGGTGACGCTGAACGCGAGCGTGCTCGCGCCTTCCAGGGTCACGGGCCCGTCGAACCGGCACTCCTCGAACCGCACGAGCCGCCCGATCTCGGCCCCGTCCAGCGCGAGCGCTCCGCGGATGTGGGCGCGGCGCAGGAGGTACGGGTCGGACCCGGCGCCGGGGTCGAGGATCTCCCGCTTCACCGCCTCGGCGGTGACGCTCCGCTCAGGGGCGGGTGGCATGGGGGCGCAGGAACGCGGTCCAGGTGTCCGGGGTGACGGTGAGCACGGCGCCGGTGGCGGGGTCGTTCTTTGAGTCGCGGATGTGGATGGCGGTGGGGTGGGTGGCGACTTCCAGGCAGTTGCCGCCCTGGTCGCCGCTGTACGACGACTTCCGCCAGTCGCAGGCGACTTCGAGGCAGTTGCCGCCTTCGCTGCCGCTGTAGCTGGACTTGATCCAGGCAAGTCCGGTGGTGGGTGCTGCGCGGTTCATGAGGCTCCTAGCAGTGTGTCCAGCAGGTGTGCGCTCTCCGCCGGAGATAGTGCCTGCGACCGCAGCATTCCATACTTCAGCTGGTAGATACTTACCTCGTCGGGATCGTCGACGACGCTGCTCACGCGCTGGCCTTCCAGGTACGCCACGAAGTCGTGTTCGGGGTTTTCCAACAGCTCCAAGGGGCCGTCGAGCCCGGCGTGCGGCACCCGATCCGAGGGCATGATCTGGAGCCCCATGCAGTCGAGTTCGCTGAGGTCCAGGAGGCGCCGGATCTGCTCGCGCATGACTTCGCGACCGCCGATGGGTCGCCTGAGGATCGTCTCCTCCAGGATGAAGTTGGCGCCGGGCGGCTCCTCCCGTTCCCACACCTTCTGCCGCTCCAGGCGACCCAGGACCCAATCGTCCAGCATGCCGCGCCCGATAGGTGGGTAGCGGCAGTTGAAGACGGCCCGCATATAGTCCTCGGTTTGCAGCAAGCCTGGTACGACCTGTGCCTCATACGACAGGATCGACACAGCGACCTGTTCGATCTCCACCAAGTCGGCCACGAGCACCGGAAACTTCTCTCTGGCCGGGACCTTGGCCACCGCAACGGCCAAAGCCCCCTTGGTGTCGAGAAGTTCATCGATGCGGGCCGCTAGTGCCAGATCCACCGGGCGCCGCCCCTGCTCAATGGACGCCATCTTGTCGTGGCTGACGGCCAGTTGATCGGCCAGCCCGGTCTGCGTGAGCCCGGCCCACTTCCGGAAGTGCGCGATCTGCGCCCCAATCGCATGCCAGGAAGTCACTTGCTTCTTCATACGCGGACCGTTCCCCTCTTCAACCCGCGCCGACCGGCAGGGACTCGTACAAATGCAGATGTACGACCTCCCGCCCTGCCCCGCGGAGCGCACCCGTCCCACAGTCACCCCATGGAACAACTGCCCTTCCAGCGCGAAGCGTTCTACACACGCGAACGCAAATCGATCCCTGCCGCCCGCGCGTTCACAGCCTGGGCCCTGCACGACTGGCAGGCAATCGAACGGCTGGACGACGTGCTTCTCTGCGTCAGCGAGCTGGCGACCAACGCCCTGCTGCACGGCGTACCGCCCGGGCGGGGTTTCCGGCTGCACATCGCGATGTGCGCGCACCGGGTCGTGCGGATCGAGGTGCACGACTCCGGCGGCGGCACGGTCGCCGCGCAGGTGCCACGCCCAGAGGCGGAACACGGCCGCGGGCTCCAGCTGGTCGCGGCGCTCGCCGACCAATGGGGGGGCGGCGGGCGCGACCCGGGCCAGGCCC